>NZ_DIXC01000063.1 GCF_002435945.1 Mesotoga sp. UBA6090 | reverse complement strand
TGGACACTTTCGCAGATTTGAGATGCATACAGTACTGAGTCATGTCAACAAAGCCTTAGTCCAATGGGTAAGAAACAAGTACAAGAAAAGGGGAGGTCTCACAAAAGCGGGTAAATGGCTAGAAGCTCTTGCTCGCAGGGAGCCTCATCTATTTGTACACTGGACAATGGGGATATTCTATATGGCTGGATAATGGGAGCCGGATGAATCGAGAGGTTCAAGTCCGGTTCTGAGAGAGCCTGGGGGTGAAACCCCCCTGGGCTACTCACCAGGCAGTGATATACTGATTAGCTCTTTCGATCGGTCCGTTGTGATAATATTGATTAGATGGCACTGCGGGATGAGTGATGTGTTTTGGTCTTCAACAAATTACGACGCTTTCCGACAATGTGGAAACTGTAGATACTTCGGAATTCTTGTAGATCAAAACCAGGTGGTCCAACCTGAATCAAACAAGCAGGAGCGTCAGCAATTACTGATCCCGCACAATTCATCAACTTGCAGAGCATGAGTTTCTAGCAAAGGTTTGAGTGCTATTATGAAAAGGGAAGTGGAGATATGAGAGTTTTGATGGTCTATCCAGAATATCCAGAAACATTTTGGAGTTTCAAACATGCATTAAGATTTGTCTCAAAAAAGGCGGTGTACCCGCCTCTAGGCCTCATGACTGTTTCTGCTATGTTGCCTGAAGATTGGGAGAAGAAACTCATAGATATGAATACGGATAGTCTACGCGATGAAGACATCTTAAAGTCCGATTACGTGATGATTAGCTCAATGGATATTCAACTTGACTCGGCAAAGAAGGTTATTGAAAGGTGCAAGAAGTTGGGCGTCAAGACTATAGCAGGCGGGCCGCTTTTCACAACCAGACCCGAGGAGTTCAGTGAAGTCGATCATCTTGTTCTCGGCGAAGCAGAAATGACTCTGGCACCGTTTCTTCATGATTTAGAAAACGGCCAGGCTAAGCACATTTACAAATCCGATGGCTTTCCAGATATTGCAGATAGTTCCATTCCAGACTGGGAGCTTCTTGACATGAGAAAATACTCTTCTATGAACATCCAGTATTCTAGAGGCTGTCCTTACAACTGCGAGTTCTGTGACATTATTCTGTTAAACGGACGCATTCCCAGGACAAAGAGCGCTGAAAAACTCATTGCGGAAATGGAAGCGCTGTATAGAGCCGGCTGGCGTGGAGGAGTATTCATAGTTGACGATAACTTTATCGGTAATAAGACGAAACTGAAGAGAGAGATTCTTCCGGCAATTGCCGAATGGATGAAAGACAGGAATTATCCGTTTGTGTTTAATACAGAAGCCTCGATTGATCTTTCGGATGACGATGAACTCATGAGACTCATGGTCGATGCGGGTTTCGGAACCGTCTTCGTAGGCATCGAGACTACCGAAGAGGAAAGCCTCGTTGAATGCGGTAAGTACCAGAACCGAAACAGGGACCTACTCTCATCTGTTAGGAAGATGCAGGAGTTCGGACTGCAGGTTCAGGGCGGATTCATTGTGGGCTTTGATCACGACAAGCCTTCGGTATTTCAGAATATGATCGATTTCATCCAGAAGAGCGGCATAGTGACGGCAATGGTCGGTGTCCTCACAGCGCCTACGGGCACAAGACTCTTCCAGAGGTTGAAAGAAGAGAACAGAATCGCATCGGAGTTTTCCGGAAACAACACTAGCATTCTGACTAACATAGTTCCCAAGATGGGTCTCAATAACCTTGTAGACGGTTACTATAAAATACTCAGCAACATTTACTCTCCGAAACCATACCGCCAGAGAGTAATAACCTTTCTCAAGAACTACAAACCCAATTCGTCTAGACATGTCAGGCCCCTTTCCGATAGTCTGAAGGCTTTTCTGAAGTCGTTGTGGGTAATTGGAATAAGGGAAAAAGGTCGAATGAACTATTGGTTGTTGCTCCTCTGGACAGCCATCTTTAGGCCATCGCTTTTCCCATTGTCTGTTGAATTTGCGATATACGGCTATCACTTCCGAAAGTCGCTTTCTTTTGGGTTAGAGGGAGAAAGCAAAGCACAGCTGCCGAGTCATGCAGAAAGAGATTCAAAGTAAGCGCGTATGTCTGCAAACTGAAAGTAGCCGACCGGTGAAGTCCTGGCTCTTTTCTCGCAAGAGGTTATAATTGAGGTCATTCCGACATCTCAACCCAAAGGAAGTGCGGATTGATGTCAGCGATTCTTGATGACGGGAGTGAGAACATAGTAGATGTCAAGAAAGAGTGTGAAATTCGGCAGCTTTCTGAGAAATTACATAGATGATACCGATAGGTTCAAGAGATGGCTTCAGCTTGGTATGGGATTTGAGAATTTCAGAAGAGGGCATTTTCCAGATAGGGATCGGCCACGATTTGTCAACACGGTCAATCACCTGGCGCTGGAGGAAGTGTATCTTGCGATAAAGGGTTCGAGTACCGTGTGGGTGAATTTAATGGCTCCTTCTGAACTTCTTCTTTCGGCGGGTCTTAACCCCGTTTCGGCCGAAGGCATTTCCGGGGCGCTTTCGTCGATGCATCTTGAGGACACGGCGATTGCATATTCTTCACAGGCAGGAATCAGCGACTCCCTGTGTACGTTTCATAGAGCTTCTCTTGGAGTATCTCTGAGAAAGCTTCTGCCTCCGCCTAAGTTGGTGATGACGACAAGCATTCTCTGTGACGGAAATCTTCCGACCTTCAAGAGGATAGCCAGAGAGTACGATGTTCCTTTCATTTTGATCGATGTACCCAGAGGTCGAAAGCGCGAGTCAGTAGGTTACGTTCTCTCGCAACTGAAGGCAGTTATTGGCACGATCGAGGAAATCACCGGGAAAGCTTTCAAAATGGAAGAGTTGTCAATGAGATTATCATATGAAAGAGAACTCATGGAAAACCTCGAGGAGGTTAAATCCAGAGCGAAAAACGCGTATTTGCCTCAGCATCTCTACGAACACATGAACTCGCTGTATGTACTGCATACTCTGGCGGGCGATCGGAGAATCGCGGCGGCCTCTAGAAGTATCGGCGAGGGGCTTGAAGCGATTCCCGAAAACGCGAGGAAGATCCTGTGGCTTCACATCCCCCCTTATTACGACAACGAGCTTTTCAATCTCTTCCTTCCGGGATCGAAAAACCTTGTGGTTTCGAACGAGCTGATGTGGGACTGGATGTATCCGGTCGACCCGCAACGACCGCTTGAGAGTCTTGCGGAGAAACTGGTATATAACCCTCTTTGCGGAAGCGTGGTCGATCGTGGGGATTTCTGCCTGGATCTTGCACGAAACTTCACGGTTGATGGAGTGATCCACTTTTCTCATTGGGGATGCAGACAGTCGGCAGGAGGAGTGAGTTATTTGAAGAAAGTCTTCGAAGAGGAGAGTATTCCCTTTCTCGAGCTCACGGGTGATTGCGTCGACCATGCATCTCAGGGTGCCGGGCAGCTGCGAACAAGGACAGAAGCATTCCTGGAAATAATGGAGAACAGAAAATGATCTACTACTCGTGCAGTTACATACCGATGGAAGTTTTGTTAGGAAGTGACAGTGAATTCCATAGAATAACCTCCATTGCTCCTGTCTCTTGCCACGAATTAGGATGCAATTTATGTGGTTATGCAAAGACGGTTTACGAAAAAGGAATGGAATTGAGTTCAGGCGATTATCTCTTGATAGCCGACTCCTGTGACGCGATGCGTAGAATCGGAGATCTTCTCACTGAGCTTTCGTCGGCCAGGGTTTTCATCCTAAGACTCCCATGGAAGAGAGATGCTGATGCAATAGAATTCCTTTCCGGAGAGATCGGTGATCTGACGACTTTCCTCGAAAACTCTGGTATTGCTGTTAACATGCATACAGGCATTGGTCGATTCAACGATCTCGTGGACTACGTACTGGCGAATGAGATTAGGGTAGAGGGAGCCGACTTGTCAAGGCTATATCTTTCGGCGCTAGATGGGAATAAAGCCGAAATCGACTCCTCCAATCTAGTGAGTGGCGGACCGAGAAAGCGAATTGCTCTGAGTGGGGGAGTAACTGATATTGGAGCCTTCGACAATGCAGTAGAGAAGGCCGGCGGTATAACAGTATCCAATGACACTTGCCTTGGAAGAAGACCGTTTTCGAGTAAGACTGCCGATAACATCGAACCGCTAACGGCGATTGCCGAACGTCTGCTGAAGTGGAGATCTCCTTGTGCTCGTTTCTCCGAAACAATTTCAGCTTCAAATGAGAGTGCAGACGCGACTGTCTTTGTGGTTCCCAAATTTTGCGACTTCTTTGATTTTGTTCGTCCCCGTGACGACGAAAAGACATACAGAGTTGAACTCGATTTCCCTCTGAATTCCGATGGACAGCTGACCACTAGAATCGGGGCATTGATGGAAAAGAACGACTCTAGATCGGTACTGCATTCAGAGGTGGAAACTAAGGTGATTTACGCAGGAGTTGATTCCGGCTCTACTACAACCAACGGCGTCCTGATTGATGGAAAAGGCAGGATAATATTTTCGAAGACCGTGAGGACGGGAATTAGGGCCTCAAGTACCGCAGAGGCTCTTATGCAGGAGATGAACGAATTCTCCCGCAAGAATGGAAATCAGATAGGAAAGTGCATTTCGACGGGTTATGGAAGACTGCTTGTCTCGTCTGCAAGCGATAAGATCACAGAAATCTCATGTCACGCGAGAGGTGTTTTCGAACTCTTTCCTGAAGCGCGCGGGATTATTGACATCGGCGGGCAGGATAGCAAAGTTATTCGCTTGAATTCCGAGGGGAATGTTGAAGACTTTGCAATGAATGATAAATGTGCCGCCGGAACAGGAAGATTTCTTGAGGTGATGGCTTCTGCTCTTGAATTGGACACCGAAAAGATGTCTTCACTTGCCCGAAAATCAAAGAAGAACATTTCGATAAGTTCAGTTTGCACTGTATTTGCTGAGTCTGAAGTCGTCTCGCTAATTGGAATGGGAGAAAGAATCGAAGATATATCGGCCGGTCTGTTCAAGGCGATAGCAAAAAGAGTGGGTGCGATGTACTCAAGACTAGAATCACCAACACCTCTTGTCTTCACAGGGGGAGTTGCGAGAAATGCCGGAGTAGTTGAGGCTATGAAGATGTTGTTCAAAACGGAGATCCTCATTCCCGACGTGCCCGACATTATGGGAGCTTACGGCGCAGCTTTGTTTGCAAGAGAGTCAAGTTCCGAGAACGACATTCGATGAGCCTTTGAACTTGTGCGCCCTTCGATTTGTCATAAATGTGTAGGAGGTGCATTTCATGGAGCACCATGAAGAACTACACAAGATTCCGAGTATAAGTGAAAACGTTATTGAAGACATCTACCATGTCAAACCTCACGAAGGGTCCCGGATAGTAGATCACGAAAGTGAAGAGAGAATCATTCACCGGTTTGACGATAAGGTAGATGCAATTACTGCCGCTTCGGAATTAGCGAGCAGCAGTCCTGAAGGGAAGCTCGTAATTCATGATTCCGAGGGAAACGTCGACAAAGACGAGACCATAACAGTTGGGAAGTCTCTTCGGGAAAAAACTGGCGGTGCCAGGGTTTTTGTACCGGTAGCTTATCACACCAGACTCACCAGACATTGAAGTGAAGAATCGTTGACCGTCCAAGAGCAAGGACCCGTCCTCCGAAAGAGCAATTGCGAGTTGGCTGTGCCAAGTTGAAAGCCCTAGAGTAAAGAAACGTCAGATACCTCGTTCTGAACATGAGGTCCGTTCTTGACGTTCACACACCCCGTCGATGATGGAACCGTCGATACCCCTCTCGAGAGGGGATTAAAGAGCTTTTCAAGGCTTTTCAAGATCCCAGATCCTTACTTGTCCTCTTTGCTTTTCCCTTCTCTCTACTCTCTGAACAAATGGTCTGACCAAGAACGAAGAACAGATCTTCGCTCTGGAAAGAATAACGGGTTCTCCTCGGCGAACCAGTCTGTTTTGCACTTTCCTACAAGACCCTGCTACACCCAAGCACGGTTTCTCGAAAACCCAGATCCTGAACAGGAGCACTTCAGGATGACAAAATAAGTTCGTTCTGATCAGATTCGCCTTTTTCTCGGTTTCTCCAATATTCCAGGCAGACGAAAAAGTCCCATCTGCGACATACTCTTCGAGAGAGTGCTTCGGTAGTATGGGAGTTAGGCCGATCGTTCTTGGCGCAAGGGCACTTGGCTCGCTCCATGTGAATGACATCATGTCGCCCTCCACTTCTACCAATGGAAGATCACCTGTAGAACTCATGAAATCACTGTTTCCGAACAGAGTCATCTCCGCGACTAGATATATCTCTTCGAAAGTCCATCTCACGTCCTCAATAGTGAATGGTTGTCCATCTGACCACTGAAGGCCTTCACGAATAACAAAACTCAATGTAAACCCGTCTTCTGAGATCCACCAATCCTTGCATAGAGCGGGATGTTCCGGGAATCCAAATTCGTTTTCATCCAGAAGCGACTCTAGAATGAATTTAAGTATGTTTAGAGAAGCACCGTCATTTCCAAAAGCGGGATTAAGAGATCTAGGATCAATTCCGTCAACACTCAATGTTCCTCCTGGCTTGTCGTTACACTGACAATGAAATACTCTGGTTCAGAGGCCAGTCCTGCGGCAAATAACAGAGTAAGCATAGAAACGAGGATTAGTGCTCTTTTCATAATCCCATCTCCCCTCCAACAATTGTCCTCTCAATATGTGGAACTGATGGACTCTTCTCCCTTCTTCCTGCACGCTGAAAACGCCTCAGTTCAGCAGTAGGTTTCAGAACAAGGCACGCTCGTTGTTAGATGGAAGAACAAAGTGTGAAAGAGGAGTAGTAAAAGAGCAAGTATCAAGCTTCGTCATCCCTTTCCCTCCATCCAGATAGAGGGACACAAGTGAAAACTTAATGAAGCGACACGGCAAATGAAGCAGAACATCGTTTCAGTTACACGTAGATTATGTTGCATGAAGCCTCTCAATTAAACAACTGATCGAAATGCAGAGCAGAATTCTCTGTAAAAGAACGACGGCACTCAAATAAAAATAAGAGCAAACGAAATTTTATCTACACCTAAAATCACTCTAGTGTATGATGGAAGTCAGTTCTTGCCCTTCAAGGTTGATTATGTTCAAATGAAGGTCTTTATTGGGTCTGAGTGATCTGTCGCATGAACATTCAGGCAGTTCGAGAGGAATCTTCTCTTCAAAGCGAATGACTTTCTATTAAGGTTCTGTCAAATGAAAAGTTCCAGTCTTGAATGCAAATTTGCGGACATCTGTTGGGACTTTTCAGTGAAGGAAAAACACAATCTCATTTCGCGCTGCTTGACCCCGCGCATTCGTAAAGAAGTTATAATCTATATTGATTAAGAGTAAGGAGTGGTTCAATGGATTCAAAGAAAAGAATAGTCCTTTCAACAATTGTAATGTTGTTTGCCACCCTAGGCCTTTCACTTACTATCTGCATCGATCCCGGTCATCAGAAGGAAGCCGACTTCACTCACGAGCAGATCGCTCCGGGTTCTGAAACGACCAAGGCGAGGGTTTCTACCGGAACGCGCGGATCCTCTACCGGGATTCCTGAATACGTCTTCAATTTGGAGTTCTCTTTCATGTTGAGGGATAGGCTTCTCGAAGAGGGGTACGACGTCGTGATGACTAGAGAGAGTCACGAAGTCAACGTGAGCAACATAGAGAGGGCAGAGATCGCAAACGAGGCAAAGGCAGATCTTTGTGTTCGGATACACGCCAATTACAGCTCTGACAGCAGCCTGAAGGGATTCATGTTGCTTGTTCCTTCCGCGTCGTCCGTTCACACTGCTCCGATCTACGAAGAGAGCAGGAAGGCTGCCGAGAAGATCCATGCGAGCTTGATCCAGATAAGCGGAATAAAGTCTCTCGGAATCAGAGTTCGTGATGACATGACGGGGTTCAACTGGTCGAAAGTCCCTGTAATAATCTTCGAAGCAGGGTATATGTCTAATCCTGAAGAAGATGTCCTTCTTTCCACCCAGGATTACAGGGGAAAGCTTGTCGAGGCTCTGGTTACTGGAATCGCGGATTACTTTCTTACGAAGTAGGTATTGCCTATCAAAAGCAGAACTCAGAACAATCTGCAATTCACGCTCTCTGCCGATGCACTCATTATAATAAAAATTGCTGCCCTTTTCGAGGGCAGCGAAGCGGTCTGAGGGTTACTTCAGCAATTAGATTATACAACTTTGTTTTCAATATTCCAAGTCAAAGTCACTCATGGAAGCGATTTCGACCTCTTGACAAGCCTCTATTTTTCCTTCTCCATTGTGAGAGCGGCTTCTTTCATCTTCTTGTTTAGGGAGGCAATGTCCTTTGGAAATACCAGCGCCGCTGTTAGCAAAACCAGTCCGCATGGGAGCCAGAACAATGCAGAGACATTCATTGCCACGCCTAGAGATCCAACCGCAGTTGCAAGCGTCCCGGCAAAGAACTGCCCGAATCCAGTCCCGAGAGAATCGGTTAAATTGAAGATGGAAAAGATTCTTCCCCTGTTTTCCGGTGCATTGACATTCATAAGCATTGTCTTCATGTTGGGTCCGGTCATAGAAGCGGAAGCGGCAGCAACCATTCCCAGCGCGCCAAGCATTACGAAGCCGCCCGCTCCTTCAACTGGCGGGAAGTTCAGGGCAAGAAGAGCGACGAACGTCCCTATGACAGTCATTATTCCGCTGAAAAGAGGCATGTAGGACGGCTTCTTCTTGTAGAGCAGGCCGCCGATTAGTCCTCCGAAGAATATTCCGAGAACGTTTCCGGCTCCAAAGAAGATGAATATCATCGTTGCAGATTCCTTCGACAGGTTCTTCGAGGTTTCGAAGAAGTTCACCAGATAGTATGGAATCGCACCCCAGGGAATCGTGCCGAGGATCCCCTGTATGAAGAGGATTAGATTGGTTTTAACTTTGAAGAGATTCTTGTAGTCCGAGAATCTCACTTTTCCGATGTAGCTTATTCCCTTGTCGACGAGATCGCCCACGGCCACTTCGGCGGCTCCCCTCTTTGGCTCTTCCGCAAAAAGGAAGAAGAGGAGAGCGAGGAGTATGTTGGGAAGCGATACAATTATGAACGGGATTCTCCAGCCGAGCGATGCACCGGTGAAGCCGGCTATCACCATGCCCATTATGGCTCCCAGAGAGATCGCGGTCGAAAGAAAGGAATTTACTTTAGCTCTCTGCGACTCTTTGAAGGCGTCGCCGGCATAAGAGAAGACTACCGGAAAGAGGGCTCCGACACCAATTCCCGTTAAGGCTCTGGCAACGAAAAGCTGGGGAAAGGTCTGCACGAAGGCAGAAAGAAAACAAGGAATCTCGCCCACCAGAACGCTTAAGAGAAGCAGGAGCTTTCGGTTGTACTTGTCGGCAAAGAAGCCCCAGAGAAGTGAAATCAAGGCCCCCACGATAGTGAATGAAGCCTGAATCAGCCCGATGTCTGCCTTTGTTATCCCGAATTCGGCCTCGATTTCTCCCATGTTCGGAGACATGACCATCTGGTCTGCATTCAGGAAGACCATCATGAAGAGCAAAAGAAAGAGAACGAAAGTCGCCTTTCCCTTTTTCATCTAAAAAACCCCCCGGTCTACTGAAGTTCGTCTCTTAGATTAGTGAACTCCTGTATTAAGGTATCCTTATCTCTCCACTTTTCTCTCACTTTGACGAACAGATCGAGGAAGATCTTCTGATCGAATATATACTCAAGATCCTTCCTTGCTTCAGTGCCGATGGTCTTGATCATTGAACCGCCCTTGCCGAGAATGATCGGCTTCTGGCTGTTTCTCTCAACGATTACATCGGCCCTTATCTTCAGTATGTTACCCTCGTCGCTGAACTCCTGAACAACGACTCCCACCGAGTGGGGAATCTCCTGTCTGGTGTTCTGCAGAACCTTCTCGCGAATAACCTCCGACGCCATAAATCTCGATGAACGATCGGTTATAAGGTCTTCGGGGAAAAGCATTTTTCCCTCCGGAAGAAAATCGAAGATGGTCTCCAGCAGTTCTTCAACACCGTCTGCCTTCTTGGCAGATATCAGGAAGGTGCGGCGAATGTCGTTGAAAAGCTCTTCGGCCTTTGCCTGGAAATCCTGAAGAAGCCTTTCGCTTTTGTATTCATCAACCTTATTGATGGCAAGAAAGACGGGAATTCGGCTTTGATTGACGTGATTGGCAACGAGTCTGTCCGATTCGCGGAGCCCATCGGTTGGATCGACGATTACCAGCAGCAGGTCCGAACCGGCAAGCGATGAAGTCGCGACCTTGAGAATGTATTGCCCTAGCCTGTGAAGAGGCTTGTGAATCCCGGGGGTATCGTAGAAGACGATCTGCCCCTTCTCCGTTGTCAGTATTCCGCCTATGCGGTTTCTAGTGGTCTGCGGTTTGTCCGAGACGATAGCGATCTTCTCGCCAATGATGGTGTTTATCAATGTGGATTTTCCCACATTGGGCTTTCCCACTAAAGCTACGGTCCCGGACTTCACTGACACTTCACGCTCTCTCTTCTTCGAGAAGCAGCGAGAGGTCGCCTATTTTCAAGAAGAGCTGATCTACCGATTTGAGGAAGCCGAGTCTGTTGAGGCGGACATCTTCCTGTTCGGCCATGACAAAGACATCGTCGAAGTATCTGTCTATTTGAGGCTTAAGAGATGTCAGCAACTGGAGCGATTTCTCGAAATCGTCGCGCTCGAGCGCTTCCATTACATCGTCGAAGCACTTCAGATAATTGTTCAGCAGATCGCGTTCAGCCTGCTCAATAAATTTAGACCCGTCGAAACTGTTTCCCGAATGAGCTCTGCTTATATTGTGGACCCTCTGATAAGCAATCAGAAGGTCATTGAAATCCTCTTTCTTCACGTATTCGGAGATGGCTTCTGCAGCTCTCACTCCAAGATAAGGGAATCTCCACCACATCTTCACCGATCGAGCAATATTCATGGAGAAACCTCTTTCGAGAAGAAAGGCTTCATACCTGCTGGAGAAGAAGTCTTTCAACGAATCTAGAGTCTCTTCGGAAATCTTGTCCAGACTGCTCAAGGCCCTTTCCAGCAGCTCAAGAAGATCGAGTTTCCATCCAAGATGATGCATAGTCCTGAATATGAAAGAGGCTTTTCTTCTCAGAGCGTAAGGATCTTTCGATGCAGACGGGATGTTTCCTATGGCGAAGTTTCCTGCAAGCGTGTCTATTCTGTCTGAGACCCCCACTACCGCTCCGGTTAGCGTTGTGGGCACGAGGTTGTCACGATAGTGCTCTTCTATGCCAAGCGCGACACTGGACTTCTCTCCCGATGCTTCCGCATAGATTCTTCCCATGATGCCCTGAAGCTCGGGGAATTCCTGCACTACTCTGGTGATCTGGTCGGCTTTTGCGAGAAGAGCGGTCCTTTCGACCTCGAAGAGTTCATCGCTCTTGGCCTTCAGCCTTCTCGAGATCTCTGAGGAGAGCGCTGTAGTCCTTTCCGTCTTGTCCCTCAATGTGCCGAGACCTCGCTGGAACAAGATACCCTGGAGCCCGACCACGTACTGCTCGAAAGGTCTCTCTTTGTCCTTCTCGAAGTAAAAGAAGGCATCTTCGAGCCTTGCGTTTATGACCTCTTCATACCCCAGTCTGATATTTCCCAGAGGGTCGGCCGGCCCGTCTTGAAAGGCAACGAAGTTGTTTGTCAGCTTACCCTCTCTGTACACAGGGAAGGTGCGCTGGTGGTGCTTGATCGTAACAATTATCACTTCGGGCGGAAGAGACAGATACTTCTCGAAAAAGCTTCCGACAACCGCGGTAGGGTATTCGGTGAGAGATACAACTTCCTCGAGCAGCTCCTCATCTACGGGGATCTGGCCTTCGAGATTCGATTCCACTTTCTTTATTTCTGAGAGTGTCCTTTCTTTTCTGTCCCCTTCTCGCGCGATAACGAGGGCCTCTTCCAGTTCTGAGAAATACTTCTTTGGCGAGACTTGAACCTCGTCATAGAAGAACCTGTGTCCCATCGATTTATTCAACGACCTCTTGCCGAAAAGCTCCATTTCGATCGTTTTACCGTCAAGCATTGCGACTATCCACTTCACGGGCCTCACGAATCTGTAGGTGCCGTCCCCCCAGCGCATCGGCTTCTTGAACTCGAGAGACCTCAGCGATTCCGAGAAGATTTGAGGCAGCAGTTCTTCCGCCTTCTTCCCGATTATTCCTCTCTGCACATAGACGTATCGGTCCTCTATGCTGACGTCTTCAATCTGAGCGTTGCTTCCCCTGAGGAAACCCAGCAGAGCTTTGGTTGGTTCACATTCTTTGTAGGCGATTTTCTCGGATGGGCCCTTCTTCTTCTCCACAAAGTCTGATTGTTTCGGCTCAATGCCATGAATTAGCACTCCGAATCTCCTGCTCGCCACGAAGACCTCGAGCTCTCCGTAGCCAAGACGATTATTGTCAAGGGATCTCTCTATTCTCTCCTTAAGCTGATTTCTTATGCCCTGAACTTCACTTGAGGGAAGCTCCTCAATTCCAACTTCCAGCAGAGCTTTGTGATCACTCATCTGTATCGCGCTCCTTAGCTACGTATGCTTCGGCCACTGCCTTCGCCATCTCTCTAATCGATTTGATGTAGCTTTGACGCTGAGATACGCTTATGGCGTTTCTGGCGTCGAGCAAATTGAAGGCGTGAGAACATTTGATCATGTAGTCGTATGAGGGTCTTACGAGGCCATGCTCCATACACAGGTCGAACTCCTCCCTGTAGAGTCTGTAAAGCTCGAAGAGCCTTGAGGTATCTGCAACATCGAAATTGTAAGCGGAGAATTCCTTCTCGTTCTCGAGGAAGACATCGCCATATTTGAACTCTTCATTCCAGTCTATATCGAATATATTGGCTTTCTTCTGAAGGTACATCGTTATTCTTTCAAGCCCATAGGTGATCTCGAGCGAAACGAGGTCGACATCGATTCCGCCGACCTGCTGGAAATATGTGAACTGACTGACCTCCATTCCATCGAGCCAGACTTCCCAGCCCACACCCCAGGCTCCCAGAGTCGGAGATTCCCAGTTGTCTTCGACAAAACGAATGTCGTGCTCCACGGGGTTTATTCCCAGAGCTTCCAGAGAACCGAGGTATAGCTCCTGAGAGTTCTCCGGGTTGGGTTTGATTATCACCTGATACTGGAAGTATCTTTGAACTCTCATTGGGTTTTCGCCGTATCGACCGTCGGTCGGTCTCCTGCTCGGCTGAATGAAGGCAACTTTCCAGGGCTTCTTTCCAAGCGACCTAAGAAAGGTTGAAGGGTGGAATGTTCCGGCCCCCATTTCGAGGTCATAAGGCTGGTCTATGATACACCCCTGCATAGACCAGTATGAGTTGAGTTTTTCTACTACGTCTTGTAAGTACATCGTTCCCTCCTGAGCTTCTTGTCTATTCAATGGAAATCAGGTAGTAATAGTAGGGCTGTCCGCCGCTGTGGATTTCGAATTCGAAATCGGAGAAACTTTCCGAAAGAGATTCAAGCAGTTTTCCTGCGGCTTCCTCCGACACTTCCGATCCATAGAATATCGTGACGACCTCTCTGTCGGCATCTTTTCCAAGAACGGTCTTGATCGAGTCGTGAACGAGCTTCTCGAGCTTTCTGCCCGAGGTTATCAGACCGTCTCTACCGATTGCTATATACTCGCCTTTCCTTATCTTCTTTCCCTTCATGCTGGAATCGCGAACGGCGTATGTGATTGAGATCGGAGAAACAGCTTCAGCCGCTTCTTCCATTTCTCTTATTAGAGACTCGCTATCCATCTCGTCGTTATATACGGTCATCGCGGCTATCCCTTCCTGAACCGTACGCGTAGGAATTATGTAGACTTCTTTTTCGGGATTGTCGTCGTGAATGGCGTTAGCCGCTTCTTTGGCAGTTAAAATTATGTTCGGGTTGTTGGGAAGAACAATGACTTTATCTGCGGCAATTCTGCTGATTGCTTCGTAAAGGTCTTTCAGACTAGGATTCATCGTCTGACCGCCCTTAACGGCGTGGTCTACGCCAAGACTCTTCAATACATCGGCCAGCCCCTCTCCAGGTGAGACCACGATTACTCCGTGGTGCTTGTCCTTTCCGTACATCTCAGGTCCTTTCGACTGGATATCCACTATGTGCTCATGCTGGACCTTCATGTTGTCTATCTTCACTTTCTGAAGGAATCCGACACCGAGGAATTTCTCAATAACATCTCCAGGATGGTCTGTGTGGACGTGAATCTTTATGATCTCATCCTGATGAACCATGACAATAGAATCTCCCATCTCTTCCAGGTAGGCTTTCAGCAGTTCAGAGGTCTCTTCCGGGTTTTCCGACCCATTGAGGTTCACGATCAACTCGGTGCAGTATGTGTATTTGAGCTCTTGCCTTACGATCTCCACTATGCGCTCCGTTGAAGATCCCATAGCCTGCGGCATCTGCTGAAGCGGTCCTTCAAGCTCTATATCGCCTTTCGTCGCCAGCAGGAAGCCTTCAAATATGTAAGCCAGGCCCTTTGCACCGGAATCGACCACTCCGGCCTCTTTCAGTTTCGGCAAGAGGGTTGGGGTCTTCTCAACAGTATTGAAAGCGACTTCTACGAGCTTCTCGAAGTACTCGTCGAAGTCCTCTATGTCTCCGAATTCATCGCCGGCAGTATCTGCACAGACCTTCATGACGGTCAACATTGTACCTTCAACCGGTTTCATTACGGATCTGTAAGCGATTTCTTTGGCTTTTGTCAGGCCCTCGGTAAAGGCCTTGGTGTTGACGAATTTTCTGTTTCCTATCCCCTCGGCAAATCCTCTAAATATTTGAGAGAGGATTACGCCGGAGTTTCCCCTGGCGCCCATTAGCATTCCAGTCTTTACCGCTTCCAGAACGTTCACCAAATCATCTTTCTTCAACCTATCGAGATACTCGCAGGCCTCCATCATCGCGGCCGCCATATTCGATCCAGTATCTCCGTCTGGAACGGGAAAGACATTAAGCGCGTTGATCTCATCTTTATTTACAAGAAGTCGTTCAGCGGCTTTCCGGAAGGCTGCGACATAGAACTTGCCGTTGATACGTTTCATCTAATTAGCCTCCCATCAATCTTGCAAGCCGACAACGTGAATATTCACCTTGATATTGGTCGCTTCAGTAAGCTCCTTCAACTTGTGAAATACGTTTTCCTGGATATTCTCAACGACGGTGGGGATTCTAACGCCGTGCTCGAGAATCAAATCGATATCGATCTCAAGCGTGCCGTCGATCTCCTCGGTTACTTTGATTCCCTTTCTAGAATCCTCTCCCGTGCCGAATAGTTTTGTCAGAAATCCCGTTTGGGGCGATCCGACGTTTACCGGTCCGTAAGACTCGGATACAACCTTCTTGACTATCGAAGATATCGCCTGAAGAGAAATATCGATCTTACCGAATTCTGTAGTTACTTGCATTCTTTTCACCTCTCAGTTTAGAGATTCTATTCTCTATTCCCCTGGCATCCAACCCCAGCTCATTCAATACCTCTTCCCTCGTGCCGTGAGAAGAAAAACAGTCCTCAATTGCAATAATATCGATTCTACCATTGTAGTTCTGCCTTGAAGCCTCAAGCGTCACATTGGAGCCGAAGCCTCCGCTCTTTATTCCCTCTTCAACCGTCACTATCAGGTCGTAATCGGCGAAGATTTGTCCTAGAGCCGCTTTGTCGAGCGGTTTTATCGATCGGCAGTTATAGAGAGCATATCCGTTCAAGAGAGCGGTCTCCCTGCTCCTGGAAACCATCGATCCCGTTGCAAGGATGGCTGTTTCCTTTCCGTCGATCACCTTTTCCCACTTGAACAGCTCCACCTTCCTCAGGTTCGAGACAATATCGTCAATGCTCTGGAGCTCCGTCTCTCTCGGATACCTTATCGCAGTGGGATGGTCCATCCATTTCTCAGTGAAGAGAGTGAAGATCATGTTCGCCAGTTCCTTCAGGCTCGAAGGAGCGAGAATCTGCATATTCGGAATCATCGAAAGGAAAGAAATATCGAAGATTCCGTTATGGGTCGCGCCGTCCTGACCGACTATGCCAGCCCTATCTATCGCGAAGAGAACCGGAAGATCCTGGAGGGCAACGTCGTGGATCAGCTGATCCACCGCTCTCTGCAGGAAGGTCGAGTACACCGCGAAGACGGGTTTCGTTCCGGCCGCAGCCATTCCAGACGCAAAGGTTGTGCAGAGCTGTTCGGTTATTCCAAGATCGAAAAACCTTGCGGGATGTTTCTCGGCAAACTCTGCCAGACCCGTTCCGTCAGGCATCGCCGCGGTAATAGCGGAAATTGATGGGTCTTTCTTTGCCAGTTCCGTCAGAACCTTTCCGAAGACTTCGCTGTAAGTAAGCTCCCCGCCGAGGGAGATCCTCTCGCCGTTTTCAAAATCGATTCTGCTGACACTGTGAAATCTCGTGGGATTGCTCTCGGCGTATTCGAGGCCCTTTCCCTTCTTCGTGACTATATGGACAAGGAAAGGTTCAGGCAACTGCTTGACGGCCGAAAAAACCGCTTCCAGCTCCTGAAAATCGTGGCCCTTCACAGGACCCACGTAGTTCAACCCCATATCTTCAAAAATATTGCCGCCGAGAATCGAGGCTTTCAGTCCGCTCTTTATCTTCGAAAGGAACTGCTCGAGGCTTCCTAGCTTCATCGCCTCCAGGGCGTTCTTCAAGTCACCTTTCATTTCTCTGTAGACAGGGTTCAGCCTTAGTTCGGCAAGAGAGGAAGAGAGGCTTCCCACATTCTTTCCGATGCTCATTCCGTTGTCGTTTACTATCACTTTTATCTTGGAGCCGATGTCCTTCATTTGATTAAGAGCTTCAAGAGCCAGACCGGAAGTCAAAGCTCCGTCGCCTGTGACAACCACAATGTTATTTGCGTTGCGGAATATTTTTTGTGCCTGCTCTATGCCCATTGCGGCAGGAAGTCCCGTCCCAACATGTCCCGCCCCAAAGAAATCATAAGGGCTTTCCTTTCTGTTCAGGAAGCCGCTGATTCCGCCCTTCTTCCTGAGAGATCCGAAGGAACCATAACGACCTGTGAGCAGTTTGTGAGTGTAAGCCTGATGCCCGGTATCCCAGATGATTATGTCTTCGTCAGGGTCGAATACTCTGTAGAGAGCAATCGTCAACTCTACGGTCCCCAGGTTCGAAGCGAGATGTCCCGTATTCGAGGACACGACTCTCGTTATCGTATCTCTTATCTCTCCGGCCAGAACCTCCAGCTGGGTATAAGAGTAGTCTTTCAATCGTCTGAAGAGTGGCTGTTCGTTCATCGATTACGACCCCATTCTTTCAATAGATCTATAATAATGCCTGAAAAGAAGCGCCGTAGTCACACTGCCGACTCCCCCAGGTACGGGAGTAATAGCAGCCGCTATCTGGCTTACCTCATCAAAGTCTACATCGCCGACTAGTTTCCCATCCACGAAGTTTATTCCTACATCAATCACAACCGCACCGGGCCTGATCATCTCGCGCTCTATAAACCCGGCAATTCCAACGGCACTGACAACTATATCGGCGTTGAATGTCTTCTCGGATATGTCTCTGCTCCTAGAATGGCAGACGGTCACGGTGCCGTCCACACCTTTCTTCAGCAAGAGCAGCGCGAGAGGTTTCCCGACTGTATTTGATCTGCCGACAATGGTTATGTCTCGACCCTTCACTTCGATCCCGTAGTAGTTCAGAATCTCCATGACGGCTTCGGCAGTGGGGGGAGCGAAGAACTCTTCGTCGTTGATTATTCCGCCGAGATTCGATACGGTTCGGCCCTCAAGATCTTTCCCGGGATCGAGCGCAGCCAGCACGGCCTTTTCGTCGGCGGTTTTCAGCGGATGCATTACCATTATTCCCGCAACGTTCTTGTCTTTGTTCAGTTCAGAGATCTCCTCGACGGGATTGCTACCGCTATCTCTCACTATCACTTCAATGCCGAGTTTCTCCCCCTGCCTCCTTATCGATTTCATATACGTCTTGTTGGATGCGTCCGGTTCGTCGCAGAAGAGAACGAGTGAAGGAAGCTCTCCAGTTCTATTGCTGATCTTCTCCTTTATATCGGCATATATGCTCTCTGAAACGATCTTTCCATCAAGTATCATATGCACCACCTCAAAAGAGTCCGCTTATCTTTCCGTCTGCATCCACATCTATCTGCTTGGCGTTGGGATCTCTACCCAGTCCTGGCATCAGCATAATCTTTCCGGCGACAACAACGATAAACCCGGCGCCGGCAGAGAGATTTAGATCTCTCACCTTGAAAGTGTAACCCTGCGGAGCCCCCAGTTTCTTGTCGTCGTCGGAGATGGAATACTGAGTCTTGGCAACGATTATAGGTAGACGATCTACTCCCTGCTTCTTGAAGAGTCTTAACTTGCTCTTTGCCGCCGGCTCAAGATCGACTCTACCGGCTCTATATATCTCTTTTGTCAGCTTGTCCAGCTTCTCTTCGAAGGAAAGGTCCATCGGAATCAAGGGTTTGTAATCGCTCGGACCGTCGACAAGCTCTACTAGCTTTCTGGCGAGGTCGACTCCGCCGGCGCCGCCTTCGGCCCACACTCTCGACCGCTCGTAAGGTATCGAGTTCGACGTGCAGAGGGTGTCGAATTTCTCTCTTTCCTTCTCCGTGTCTGTCGGGAATTCATTAAGGGCGACTACTACGGGAATACCGTACTTGTGAATGTTTTCAAAATGCACCTTCAAGTTGTCGAATCCCTGTTCAAGTGCCGATAGATCTTCTTCCCGGATATCATTTTTTGAAGCTCCACCGTTCAGCTTCAGGGCTCTTATCGAGGCAACCAGCACAACTGCGCTTGGGTTCAAGCCTCCGACAGGGCAGACGAAATCGAGAAATTTCTGTGCTCCCAGGTCTGCCCCGAAGCCCGCCTCGGTTATTACATAATCGGAAAGCTTCAGAGCCATCTTTGTCGCAGTCAGGCTGTTTGTTCCATGAGCTATGTTCGCAAAAGGCCCTCCGTGAACAAAGGCAGGAGTGCCTTCAATAGTCTGGACGAGATTCGGATCGAGGACATCTTTCAGAAGCGTGGCCATCGCTCCCTGAACGTTCAAATCCTTGACGGTTATGAAGTCGCCATCATAACTTCTCCCAACGATTATTCTGGCCAGCCGTTCCTTCAGTTCAACCAGGTTCTTCGAAAGACAGATGATCGCCATAATTTCGGAGGCGGCAGTTATAACGAAGGAGTCTTCTCTTGGATAGCCGTTCGCCGACCCTCCAAGGCCAACGATTATCTGTCTGAGAGCCCTGTCATTCATATCCATGGTTCTCGGCCAGTATAACTGTGCCGGGTCGATTCTCAGTTCGTTGTCGAACTTTATGTGCGCATCGATAACTGCAGAAAGAAGATTGTGTGCCAGCGAGATCGCGTGAAAATCGCCAGTGAAGTGTAGGTTTATCTCTTCCATCGGAAGCACCTGAGAGTAACCGCCGCCGGCGGCTCCCCCCTTGATTCCCATGATCGGACCGACAGACGGCTCCCTAAGGGTAACAAAGGATTTCTTCCCTATCTTGTTCAGGGCCATCGCCAGACCAACAGAAGTAGTGGTCTTCCCTTCGCCGGCGCTTGTAGGGCTTATAGCTGTCACAAGAACCAGTTTTCCGTCGGGTTTGTCCTGCAGCTCATTCAGATATTGGTGCGAGATCTTTGCGACATGTTTTCCATATCTTCTAAGATGTTTGTCAGGGATCGAGACGGATGAGGCGATTTCGTCAATTTCTTTCAATTCTGCTTTCTGTGCTATCTCCAGATCAGTCAGCATGTAAACATCCTCCTATAAATGCTTTTTCTCTGTTGATGCGCACTCTCGAGCGATTTTGTCGAGAACGCCATTTACGAATTTGCCGCCCTGTTCCGAACCATACTTTTTCGCGATGTCTATTGATTCGTTCAGTGTAACTTCGATAGGTATGTCCGGCTCATAGATTATCTCGTATGCTCCAAGCCTCAGGACGTTCTTGTCGATAGAGGCAAGTCTCTCGAAAGTCCAGTTGGTGAGGTGTTTTCTTATTATGTCGTCTATCTCATCACGATTCTTCAAAATTGTGTCGAAGTACTTTCGTGTTCTCAATTTCATCTCCATCTCCATCGAAAAGAAGCTGAGCTCCTGTTCGAGATAATCCGATGAAGTCTCCAAATCATCATTGAAGTCGAACTGATAGATCGCGCTGAAAACAATTTCTCTCATCTTTCGTCTGCTTTTGCTTGGACCTGCCTTCACCTCTTCAAACCTCTTTCTCTCTGTCTTCGTCTTCGGCCTCTTCGACAGTTTCCTCGGACTTACTTTCTTCAAGCTCGAGCTTCATTTCGGAGTTCTCAGACTCCTCTTCCTCTTCGAACACGGCAGGTTTCTGAGGCTCTTCATATACGTCTTCAATCGTTATGGAAACGTCTTCAACCTTAATGCCGCTGAAGCTTTCCACGTCGTTCTTCAATTTCTCCTGCATCTTCCTGGCATAAGAGGGTATCGAGACGCCGTATTTGATCTTAGTATTTACAGTTATCTTGACTGTTTTGGTTCCATCGACCTTCTCATCGAGATCGATATCTACGATCGACCTGGCCTCTTTCCGCGCTTTTACTTCCTTAGGATCGAATTTCAGAAATTCTATGTAGGAGTGAATAGCGATATCCCGGATTACAGCCTCCGAGATCTCGATTCTGCCGAGATCAGTCTCTTCAAAATCCATAATTCTCCCTCCTTTCTCCCTATGCTCTCTCGATATATTCGCCTGTTCTTGTGTCCACACGAATCAGTTCTCCATTCTCTACGAAGAATGGAACCGTTACCTTCAACCCTGTTTCAAGAACGGCAGGCTTGCCGCTTCCCGAGACCGTATCGCCCTTGTATGCTGGCGCAGTATCGGTTACTTCAAGGACCACGGTGTTTGGAAGAACCACCCCAATAGGCCTCTCTTCGTGGAACTGAAGGTCGACTTCTTCGTTCTCCTTTATGTAGTCCAGAGCATCTCCCATCTCGTCTACTCCAATTGTATACTGCTCGTACGTCTCGAGGTCCATGAAGTGGAAGAGCTCGTCCTCAGAGTAAAGATACTGGACATGCCTGAATGAAAGCGCCGCTTCTTCTACCTTCTCGCTTGCCTGAAACGTAAACTGCCTTACAAGGCCGGTCTTCAAGTTCTTCATCCTCGTCCTGATTATGCCGTCCCCTCTTCCCATTGAATGCTTGTTTGCCTCGATAACAATGTAGATCTCACCTTCAATTATCAGGGGGTTTCCCTTTCTGATTTTTCCAACTTCTATCATCTAGAAGCCACCTCCGGATCGCTAAAGAATCTTCAACTCTCTATCTAGATTAGTTAGAACCTCAATTCCATTTTCACAAAAATAACAATCGTCTTCTATTCTAACCCCAAATTTACCGGGAAGATAGATACCCGGCTCAATTGTGATGACCGCTCCTGCGGGGATCGGATCGTTGTTCTTCGGAGACAGACCCGGACCGTCGTGAGTATCCATTCCCAGACTATGGCCAAGACCGTGACCAAAGAATTCGCCGTAGCCCGCCTCTCCAATTATACTTGCCGCCACTTCGTGCAGGCTGCTTCCGACAACCCCTGCCTTTGCAGCGTTCTTGGCTTCAGTCTGCGCTTTAAGAACGGTTTCGTACACTCTCGCCATCTCTTCTGTCGGATCGCCAATACAGAAGGTCCTGGTTATGTCGGAATTGTAGCCGTTCACCCTCGCTCCGTAATCAATCAAGAGAAAATCGCCTTCCTGCAGTTTTCTTTCAGACGGTCTGCCGTGAACGATCGCGCTTCTCGGCCCGCTGCCGACTATCGTTTCGAAGGCGAGGTCGCCTCCCCGTTTTCTTATTTCGTATTCGAGCGCCGCACAAATCTCCTCTTCAGACCTGCCCGGCTTAACGAAATTAAGAGTCTCTGTGAGCGCATCTTCTGCGATCTTTACCGCGAGTTTGATCTTTTCCACTTCTTCCGGCGTTTTGACCATCCGCATATCTTTGAGAAGACTGTCGACAGGTTTCAATTCAACTCCAAGCTGAGAAAAGACCCTGTTGTAGAACCCCAAACTGATCGTTTCTTCTTCAAATCCTACCCGACTTGCTCCGTCTCTGGCCAAAGTCGTCTTAATTATATCCTTGAGTTCGTCGCCGTTCTTGTAAGGGATGAGTTTGAACTTCGTCTCCATCTCGGCCTGTGTGAAGTATCTCGAATCAGTCACTATGTACTCGTCCTTTGGAGTTACGATCAGAACTGAGAAGGAGCCCGAAAAGCCAGACAGATACCAGGAGCTGGAGCGGTTGCTTGCCTCCATGTTATAGAGTACAAACCCCTCAAGATTGCATTCTTTCAGCTTCTCTCTAAATCTTTCGATTCTCGACATACCCACCTCCGGAATTCAGAATGATATTTGATACATCAGAATAGAGTAATCTGATTTCTGTTCATCTTTCCCTTTTTCGATTGCCTGATCTCCTTCAGATCGTCTGCGGTCAGAACCCTGACTGTCTTGTCAAGTGCAGACTGCTTGGTAATCACCTTCAGTATTTCCTTTGCTCTCGAGAGTACGGTCTCGGGAACTCCGGCAAGCTTTGCCACCTCTATTCCATGCGAGCTATTCGCTACGCCGTCGATCACTTTGTGGAGAAAGACGATCCCGCTCTCCGTTTCTATTATTCTTGCAGTCTTGTTCTTTATGCCCGGGTACATATTGGAAAGCTCGGTCAGCTCGGTGAAATGAGTGGCAAATATCGTGTGGCACCCGACTGCCTCGTATATGAATTCCGAAACGGCCCAAGCGATAGAAATGCCGTCAAAGGTACTGGTTCCCCTACCCACTTCATCAAGGATGACGAGACTGTCTTCGGTTGCCTTCGAGAGGATCGTCGCCGTCTCCATCATTTCCACCAGAAATGTCGATTTGCCGCTAGCCAGCTCATCTCTGGCGCCGATTCTTGTGAAGACCCTGTCATGGATCGAAAGGAGAGCTTCATCCGCAGGCACGAAAGAGCCGACCTGAGCCATGATCGAGAGCAAGGCGACCTGTCGAATGAAAGTCGACTTCCCGCTCATATTTGGCCCGGTCACTATGAAAAAGTTCTCACTTCTGCTAAGGGATACGTCATTCGGAGTGAAATCCGAAACAAATCTCTCCACTATTGGATGTCTGGAATTCGAGATCTTCACCCTTCCGTCATCCGAAAACCGGGGCCGGGAGTAGTTGTTCTTTCTCGCCACTGCTGCAAGCGACTGGAGAGAATCGATCTCCGAAAGGACCTTCGAAACATCCTTCAGTCTCTGCAGAGAGTTCAGAAGCTGCGAGCAAACATCCAGGAAAAGCGCCCTCTCCAGCGTCTGGATCTTGTCGTTTGCGTTCAGGATTCTATCTTCGAATTCTTTGAGTTCCTGGGTGATGTATCGTTCCGAGTTGACAAGGGTCTGCTTTCTCGTGTAGTTCTGGGGCACCTTGCTTGTCTGACTCTTAGGGACCTCCAGGAAGTATCCGAAGACTTTGTTGAACTTGACCTTCAAAGAGCTTATCCCCGTAGACTTCTTTTCGGCCGCTTCGATCGCCTTCATCTTCTCGACGGAATGTTCGAGAAGGTCGCGAAGAGAATCCAGCTCCCGATCGAACCCTTCCCTGATGACCTTTCCGTCGCCAACTACGGCAGACGGCTCATCCATGATGCTGCGCTGAAGAAGAGCGAGTTCTTCGGGGAAAAGCTCGAGCCGATCGTTCAACCTTTCAAAGGACGCTTCCATAGAGATCAGATCTTTGATCAGAGGAAGTGCTGCCAGAGAGGTTCTTAACGACTGGAGATCTCTGGGGGTAGTCTTGTCCGTCGAAAGCCGTGTTGTGATCCTTTCTATATCGAATACATTTTGAAAATACTCTCTCAGCTCGTCGAGAAGGTGACGGTCAGAATAGAAAGTCTGAACCGCATCGAGCCTCTCCTCTATCTTCTCTCTGTCGGTCAGTGGCGAGAGAAGCCACTGCCTCAGCCGTCTTCTTCCCATTCCAGTAATCGTCTCGTCGAGGATTTCGAAGAGAGAGCCCTTTCTCTCAAGGCGAAAGAGATTGAGATTTTCGATTGTAGAGGCGTCGAGCTGCATCGAATCGGATTTTCTGATCACTCTCGGAAGGGAAAGATGTTTCATCGGACCGAAATTAATCGTCTCCAAATACTTGAACAGCGCTCCGAGAACTTCAATCTCTCTGTTGTTCAGCTCAAGATGATCTATAGAGACTATCGAATAGAACTCCTTCACGTAGTTGATGCCCGATGAAAGAGCAAAATGCCAGTCCTCGACTATTTCAATCATGGCGAAAGTGATCCCCGAAATCTCCCGCTTCAGTGCTTTCAAGCTCTCCCGCAAAAGGATCTGTGAGGGTCCAGTTGCTACGATGAAGTCTTTCATCGACTCGAGATCTTCGGCGGTAGACAGGGCTACTTCGCCCGTTGAAACATCTGCAGTAGCCATTATGAAGAGTCCGTCCGCTTCTCCTACGGCGATGATGTAGTTGTTCTCGGATTCAGGAAGCAACTCGTCTTCAACGATCGTTCCTGGAGTGACTACTCTTGTGACCTCTCGTTTCACAAGGCCCCTGGCGAGAGCCGGATCTTCAGTCTGTTCGCAGATTGCAACCTTGTAACCCGCAGTCACAAGCTTTTTGAGATAGCCGTTTATCGAGTGATAAGGCACGCCGGCCATCGGGACCCCGTTTCTCGAAGTAAGCACGATCTGCAGCTCTTTCGAAACCAGCTTCGCGTCGTCGAGGAAGGTCTCGTAGAAATCTCCCAGCCTGAAGAGAACCAGGCAGTCCTTGTAGCTGTTCTTGACTTCAAGGTACTGTTTCATCATCGGTGTCATTTCAGCCACGTCATTCACTCCGGATACATCAAAAGCCGGCGCTCAGCGCCGGCCGGTTAATACTTCTCTCTTATTCCTTGCCTTTTTCTTTTGGCTTCTGTTCGATAACTTTGTCTATCATTCCGTATTTGACAGCTTCAATAGAACTCATAAAGAAGTCTCTATCGGCGTCCTTTTCGATTTTCTTTATCGACTGACCCGTGTGCTTGGCAAGGATCTTGTTCAGTTCGTCCCGAAGATAGAGAATCTCCTTGGCCCTGATTTCGATATCCTTGGCTACTCCCTCAGCTCCACCGAAGGGCTGGTGAATCATTACCCTCGAGTTTGGAAGAGCGAACCTCTTTCCCTTTGTGCCGCCGGCAAGAAGTATCGCGCCCATTGAAGCGGCCATTCCGATGCAGATTGTAGAGATGTCGGGCTTGATGTACTGCATTGTGTCATAGATCGCCAGACCGGAAGTGATCGAGCCGCCCGGGCTGTTGATATAAAGGTTTATATCCTTCTCGGGGTCCTGGGACTCGAGAAAGAGCAGCTGTGCGACCACAATATTAGAGACTTCATCGTCGATTGGCCAGCCGAGAAAGACTATTCTTTCCGAAAGCAGTTTGGTGTAAATATCAAAAATCCTTTCCCCCCTTCCTCTGTCTTCCACTACGTAGGGGACGAAAGGTGCCATGTTTGTGTCCATAAAACCTCCTAATTCATGAAGAGTTTTTCTATGATTCTCTTTGGAGGAAGAAAGGAGAAAATTACATGACCGCTGTCCGTTATCAGTATGGCTTTCGTCCTCTTTCCGAAAGTAAGGTTTACGATCTTTCCAGTCTCCATACCGAGCTGTTTGAGCCTTCGGACAGCCGAGCTTTCAATAGGAAGAACGGCCAGAATCCTATCCCTTACCACAAAGGACTCAAAACCAACGTTGACAACGTGATCCACTTCTACTTTCCCCCTTCCAATAACAATGTTATTATAACATAATGGAGATACGGCGGAGGTGTTCCAATGCTAGGTAACGATCAGGAAAGCCTCGTTGACACGGGGAGGATTTATGTCAAGGCGGGAGACGGAGGTAACGGTTCCGTCTCCTTCAGGAGAGAGAAGTACATACCATTTGGAGGCCCGGATGGTGGTGATGGCGGCAGAGGAGGTCACGTCTTTCTCAGATCGACCAATTCAATAAACACGCTCTATGAATTCAAGCACAAGAGGAAATTCATCGCTCAAAGCGGGGAGAGCGGTCACGGTTCGAATATGGCCGGAAAGAAGGGAAAGGATCTGGTTATAAGAGTGCCCGTTGGGACGATTGCATATGACGCCGAGAGTGGAGAGATCATAGCCGACCTCTGCAATCCCGGTCAAATCGTTGCGATTGCCAGAGGCGGAAAGGGAGGAAGGGGCAACGCGCGGTTCGTCTCTTCAACGAATCAGGCGCCCAAGGCCGCAGAAAACGGGGAGCCCGGCGAGGAACTCTTCGTTCGACTTGAGCTGAAGATTCTGGCCGATGTCGCACTGGTCGGGTTTCCGAACGTCGGAAAATCGACGCTCATATCCGTAATATCTAATGCGAGAC
Organism: Mesotoga sp. UBA6090; assembly: GCF_002435945.1. Classification (NCBI taxonomy): domain Bacteria; kingdom Thermotogati; phylum Thermotogota; class Thermotogae; order Kosmotogales; family Kosmotogaceae; genus Mesotoga; species Mesotoga sp. UBA6090. The sequence continues at coordinate 21,480 of NZ_DIXC01000063.1, read as the reverse complement.
CGAAGATAGCAAATTATCACTTCACTACCCTCTCGCCCAATCTCGGAGTTGTTATGGCGAATGACGAACAGGGATATATAGTGGCCGATGTGCCCGGGTTAATCAAAGGGGCACATGAGGGTATTGGACTGGGGCACAAATTTCTCAGGCACATCGAACGGTGTAAAACAATCGTTCATCTTCTGGACATCTCAGAGAGTGAGGAAAGAGATTTCATTCAGGATTACAGAGATATACGTTACGAACTCGAATTCTACAAGAGAGAGCTTGCAGATAAGCCCGAGATTGTGGTGGCAAACAAATGCGATCTCATTACAGAAGGGGAGAGGCAGAAGAGGCTTCAACTATTCAAAGAAAGCACCGGCAAAGAGATAATTCCTATTTCGGCGGCGACTCACGAGGGAATTCAGCCTCTGAAAGAGGCGATCTGGAAGTATATCGAAAGAGATTCCTCGTACTTTTCATCCATGAAGGCCGATGAGGACACCCCTCTGCCGCAGGTCGAACCCGTCGTCCTGACGGCACCCTACCCCGAGGATTTCAGAGTAGAGAAGGACTCTTCCGGAAGGTATGTGGTTCTGGGGCCGGCCGTCGATTTCTATGTGAGAAAGATCAGAGCCTTCAAGTACAGAGACCGTTTCATAATGGATAAACTGGAAAAGGGCGGTCTTTCTTCAAAGCTTAGAAATGCCGGCATAATGGAAGGAGATACCGTAGTAATAGATGACAGAGAGTATGTGTTCAAAGAGTAGAATCGGAATCTTTGGCGGTTCCTTCGATCCCGTACATACGGGCCATCTTGCCGTTGCCGTAAGGGCAATCGAACAACTGGAACTGGATAGGCTTTACGTTATTCCTGCGTACAGGCCTCCTCACAAGGTCTCCAGTACGACCTCTCCGTATGAGATCAGAATGAGATGGCTCGAAATGGCTTTCGAAGGAATTGATAAAGCTTGCGTGTCGGACTATGAAAGGGAAAGAGGGGGGATCTCCTATTCTCTCTTCACGGTGAGGCACTTCTCGAAACTTCACAATTGCAGACCCTTTCTGATCGTTGGTGAAGACAGCTTTGCCTCTCTTGACACCTGGTTTGAATACGAGGCTCTTCTCGATGAAGCAACGATCGCGGTGTATCCAAGAAACATAACCGAGAGAGACCATTCCTTCGACGGGCGTGTAATCTGGCTTGACGCACCGCGATTCGACATATCTTCGACTGAAATTCGCAAGAGAATTAAGGAAGGGAAATCGGTTGTCGGGCTGGTCCCGGATTCAATACTCGGCGAGGTCACGTCTTTCTATGGATAAGCAGATCGGGCTTTCGCCGATGGCCGGTTACACAGACGCGACAATGAGGGAGCTTTCGGTCGAATGGGGGGCCGATTTCGTTTTCAGCGAAATGATCAGCGCCGAGGGCGCGTTGAGGTCTTCGGGAAAGACCGATGAAATTGTTCCGTCGACTCCGACCAGGATTCAGCTTTTCGGTTCGAACGTATCGAGGATGGCCAAAGCTGCGGCGAAACTTTCGAATGTGGCAACCTGGATTGACATAAACGCCGGATGCCCCGTGAGAAAAGTAACTCGAAGAGGCGCCGGAAGCGCCTTGTTGAAAACCCCGGAAAAGATTGCGGAAATGATCATCGCTTTGAAAAATACCGTTGAAGTGCCTGTCTCAGTGAAGATCAGACTGGGCTTTGACTGCATCGAGAGAGAAAAGATTATCTATCCGATTATGAAGGCAAAGCCGGAGGCGGTTTTTGTGCACGGCAGGACAGTCGCGCAAGCGTATTCGGGATCTGCAAACTGGGAGGAGATAGACAGGATAGCGCGTTTACTTCACGGGGAAGGCATACTATCCTACGGTTCGGGAGATATGTTCAGCCCAGAGGCGATCGTGAACGCGTTAAGACGCTACTCTGTCGATGGCGTGGTGGTCGCCAGGGGTGCCATCGGCAATCCCTGGATCTTCAGACAGGCGAAAGACCTCATCAAGTTTGGTTCGTATGACGAGCTCACTCTTCAAGAAAGACTTGGTCACTTTCTCAGGCACTTTACAAGACTTTCCGAAGCGGTGGGTGAAGACCAGGCAGTTAGAGATCTCCGGAAATCTTTTGCGGGTTACACGAGAAACATCAGGCATGCCGCAAGGCTTAGAAACGAATACATGAAGTGTAACTCTTTTTGTGAAGTAAAGGAGCTGTTGGAAGATCTCATTCCAGATTACAAGACTTGGGTATAACGAACTCTTGTTGAAGAAACCTGAATATGAATTACAATTTCTAAGCTCTCTATACTCTGTTGCCCTCTCCATAACTAAGTCAAAGAAATGGATAGGGCTGCCTGTCCCAAATAATTCAGGCTAATCTTCAGAAGAAGGAGACCGAAGGTACTTAACTTATCGTCTCTTGCACAGCCACAAGCTTGGAAAGGTCAAATTTGGGCGTCCTCTATGTATCGCAGTCAGCGAGAACCTTGGGTTGTGAAAAGTTATCGAGGAAGTACATCGATATAAAGGGCTACTTGATCGTTACCATGTCGTTTCACACTTCATGATGATTTTCTAGAGAAGATTATTCGAGTGAGGTGTTCCAAGAATACTTATGCATATGGAATTCCACCGTTGTTAACGCACGTTGATTTCTTGGATCATCCAATCAATCAGGCCGCGAAAGCAGCGTATGGTTCATATCTAAAAACTATCCTCCAAGATACGATTTTTTCACCAGGTCGTCGCTAAGCAAGTCTTCTCCTTTTCCCTGAATAACTATTCGGCCTGTTTCAAGTACATAAGCATAGTCGGCCAGTTTCAGCGCAGCGAGAGCATTCTGCTCTATCAACAGAATCGTCTTACCCTCCTCATGAACCTTTCGAATAACCCTGAACACTTCACCCACAATTACTGGAGCAAGTCCCAATGATGGTTCGTCCAGCATAAGAAGATCCGGTCTAGACATCAGTGCCCTTCCTATTGCAAGCATCTGCTGCTCTCCACCTGAGAGAGTTCCGCCCTTTTGGTCTTTTCTCTCTTTCAATCTTGGAAACAGGGTGTTAACCCAGTCAAGATCCTTCTCGATTTCTTCTGAGTCTCTTCTCAGGAATGCCCCTAGCATAAGATTTTCAGTTACTGTAAGGTTAGGAAAGATTCTTCTGCCCTCAGGAACCAGAGTCATTCCAGCCTTCACGATATCATTTGTTGGCTTGTTTGTGATGTTCTTCGATTTGAAAAGTATCTCTCCTTCCTTCACTTTTTTAAGACCACAAATGCTTCTAAGAGTTGTTGATTTTCCGGCTCCATTTGCCCCAATAAGCGCAACTATCTTCCCTTCTTCAACGCTGAAGGAGATTCCCTTCAGAGCATGTATACCACCGTAAAAGACGTTCAATTTTTCCACCTTAAGCATACAAATCACCCGTTCCAAGGTAGGCAGTTATTACATCGGGATTGTTCTGAATCTCCTCTGGAAGACCCTTTGCAATTGTAACACCGTGATCTAGAACAATGATACGCTCGCATATCGTCATAACCAAGCTCATGTCGTGTTCAATAAGCAGTATCGTCAGCTGGAACTCCTTCCGAATTCTAAGAATCAGTGCCCCCAGAGCAAGTGTTTCTTCTGGGTTCATCCCTGCAGCAGGCTCGTCCAGCAACAACACTTTTGGTTGAGTTGCCAGAGCTCTTGCAATCTCGAGTTTTCTCTGCAGCCCGTAAGGAAGCGATCCAGCCTGATCTCTCTCATACTTCTCCAGACCAAGCGTCTTGAGCAAAGATCTAGCCTTTTCGTGCATCGCCAGTTCTTCTCTCATATATCCCGGGAATCCGAAGACCGCGGAGAAAACCGAGGATCTCAGTCGCAAGTGGCAAGCCGTAAGAACATTTTCCAAGACTGTTAGCTCTCCGAAAAGCCGGATGTTTTGAAATGTTCTTACAATACCCTCTGCGGCGATTCTGTCTGTCTTCAAACCCGTTATGTCTTTGCCTTCAAAAAGGATTTTTCCTTCGCTTAGATAATACGTATTCGTAATAAGATTGAACACAGTTGTTTTTCCTGCTCCATTAGGCCCTATGAGTCCTACCAGCTCTCCTTCCTGAAGATCAAGATTGAAATCCGAAACCGCAGTAAGTCCGCCGAATCTCTTAGTTACTTGCTCAAGCTTAAGCAGACTCATTTGCATTCCTCCCCTTAGATCTGAATATCCATGTCCATGAGAACTCTTTGTGGCCAAAAAGGCCTCTCCTGAAGAAGATTACTGTAATAACGAGGATAAGCGCAAAGATTAGCATCCTCATGCCGGGGATACCGGGTATAGTGAAACCAAAGATCGTCATAGGTGATTCCACGAACCTGAGCAGTTCCATCAAGAAGGCAACCGAAATGCCCATAACGACACTTCCAGTTATGCTTCCGAGTCCTCCAAGAAGGACAATCATGACAATTTGAAAGGTTAAAGCGATGTTGAATGAATTCGGATCGATTGTCATGAGTAGACTACCAAGCAGGCCACCACCAATGCCGGCGAAGAAAGCCCCTATTACAAATGCCAGGGTTTTGTGTTTGAAGAGATTGACTCCCATAGCTTCAGCCGCAACTTCGTCCTCTCTTATTGACTTCAGCGCACGTCCATAGCTGCTGTCTACTAGTTTCTTTATGAAGAAGATGGTGAACAATGCCCAGCCCCAGCTCCAGTAGAGGTTTGTATATGTGGGAAGTCCTTTCAATCCAAGAGGCCCATTGGTGATACCTTGAAGGTTGTTGAGTATCACGCGAATTATCTCCGCGAATCCGTAAGTTACGATAGCGAGATAGTCTCCCCCTACCCGAAGACAAGGGGCTCCGACAGCAAACCCCGCAATTGCAGCAACAGCACCCCCTATGAGCAACGCGAAGAAGAAGGGAATCTCTATTTCACTTAGTGGCCATATTATCGGTTGAATAAAGAAATTCATTGCTTTAAGAGATGGAGACATGTACAGCAAAGCCGATGCGTATGCACCAAGCGCCATGAAACCAGCGTGACCTAAAGAAAACTGACCAGTAAAACCGTTTATCAGGTTGAGACTGACTCCAAGTATAACGTAGATGGCAGCAACATTCAGAATTCTTTTGATAAATGCGTCAATGTAATTCTCGGCTAGCCAGAGCAACACGATGAAGACAAGAAGTCCAATAATGGTCATGACCAACTTCAATTTGCGATCCATTACACTCACCTACTTGTCTTCTCGCCGAATAGACCTGTTGGCTTTACTAGAAGAATCACGACGAGAAGAACAAAGATTAATGCGTCTCTGTAACCTGCGGCCTCAGGAAAAAAGGCGACAAGCATAATCGTAACCATACCAAGCATGAATCCACCGACCAGAGCTCCCACAATACTTCCAATTCCTCCGATTATAGCCGCAGTAAAGGCCCTCCAGCCAGGGAAAACTCCCATGAAAGGCCATATTTGTGGATATCTGAGCGCCCAGAGAATTGCACTTAGCGCTGCGAGTGCTGAGCCTATAGCAAATGTGAATGCAATAGTCCTATTAACGTTTATTCCCATTAGTTTTGCCGTATCGAAGTCGACAGAAAGGGCGCGCATCGCCAATCCCATTTTCGTACGCTTAACCAAAAAGGTGAGCAGAAGGAGCACGACTATTGAAACCACAATAGTGGTTATTGTTATCGCCTGAATTCTGACCCCTCCTACGATAAATGTCCTGGTCAGCGATGGGGGTACATAGAATGATTTCTGCCTTCCTCCGAAAACAACCGTCGCTATGTTCTGGAGAAGGAAGGACATGCCAATTGCTGCACAGAGCGAAGAAATTCTCGGCGCATCTCTCAGAGGTCTATATGCAACGCGCTCGATGCCAACTCCAAGTAATATAGTTACTACGATTCCGAACAAAACGGCTAGCCACCAGGGCATCATAAACAGACTGAATCCGTAGTAGACAAAGAAAGTAGCCATCATGAATACGTCGCCATGAGCAAAGTTCACAAGTTTGACTACTCCATAAACGAGAGTATAGCCTATCGCAATCAGCCCGAATATGAAACCCAACGAAATTCCGTTAACAAGGTGCTGCAAAAAAACGCTAGAGCTCATCCTGCCACCACCTTTATCTTAGCTATCGTTCTTAATAAGGACGCAGGCGTTCGCCTGCGTCCGGCACCTACGATTTTGCGGATCGACGCCCCTTTTCTTGTTTATTCGGCAGGTTTTACAACACTTACAAACTTGAAAGCTCCGTTCTCCACTTTTCTGACAATCGCATCCTTAACGGCATCTCCGTTTTCGTCAATTGTTATGTATCCTGTAACCCCTTCGAAAGCTACGGTCGCACTCAAAGCGTTCTTAATGTCCTCAGGAACGGCTGAACCAGCCCTTGAAATCGCGTCTACAGCCAGCATAAACGCATCGTACCCCAATGCCGAAAATGCGCTCGGTTCGACGCCATATTTTGCCTTGAATGCTTCTATGAATTCTGCTGCTTTCGGAGTTGGGGCTACCGACACGTCGAAGTGAGTGCTGAAGTAGCTGCCTTCAACGGCGGCACCACCGACCTGCAAAAACTCAGGAACTTCCCATGTATCTCCGCCAAGGAACTGAGATTCAATTCCAAGTTCGCGTGCTTGCTTAATGATTAGTGCCGCCTCTCCATATGAAGCAGCAGGGATGAATATTACATCGGGATTCTTCCCCTGAGCATATGCAAGCTGCGCGGTGAAGTCTTGGTCCCCCGTCTGATAAGAAATGACACCGCTTATCGATTTGTTATCCCCGGTAAATGCTTTGAACGAATTCTGGAAGTAATGTGAGAGCCCTACCGAATAGTCTGAAGCGATATCTTGAATAATCACAGCTGTCTTTGCTCCGAGCTCTTCAACAGCAAATTTAGCCATCACGCTTCCCTGGAATGGGTCGATGAAACAAACTCTGAAAGCATAGGGCTTTCCCAATGTGACCAGCGGGTTGGTAGGCGAACATCCGATCATCGGTACTCCTGCAGCATTTGCAACTTCGCTGCCAGGTATGGCTACAGCACTTCCATAGCTGCCGATTATTACAGATGCTTTGTTGAACTGAATCAACCTGGAGACGGCATTTGAAGCTTCTACCTTTTCACTCTTATTGTCGACGAGAACCAACTCTATCGGTCGGCCAAGAACCTCTGTCACTTGTTCAGCTGCGAGCTTAACACCTTCCATGGTAAGCTGACCACCGGCCGCGTAGGGTCCGGTCATTGGTTCAAAGACTCCAATAACGATCGGTTCAACTGCAAACAGTATAAATCCCATTAGCAGAACAGAAGCTAGACCTAGAATCCTTTTCACTTCCCTCACCTCCACAATTGTGATTGTTCACGACCGAAGTGACCCCAGAATGTGCAAAAATACTCGAAGCACAGTAATGACTTTACCGAAAGCACCGCGACAACTGTGCAGAATGAGAACATCAAACGGGTGAGAATCAGAACTGCAGCATGGACTTCATCAACAACTGAGACCCAATAGCCTCTCAGGAACGCGAAAAGTCTTGTAGTACTCATTAAGATTGAAAGACACCAAAACAACGCATTACTCAAAATGATAATACCATGTGAATCAACAACAACCTCTTCCCAAAAAACGCCTTCATGAGGAGATTTGAGCAAAGAAAGCTGATAATCGCTTTCTATCTATCTGGAAACCAAAGACGGGCGGTCAAAGATCACTGACGTTTTTGCTATCGATCGGGTAAGATGGAGAGTTGAGAGAGTGTGTTAAGTATCTCTTTAGCAGATTGTTGACATATGATCTCAAGGGGTTTCGGCAAGAGTTCGTTTGAATACTCGTCTGTTTTCAAAATCCTCCGAGACTCGTCAGATCATTTCAGTGGAAAGTGCTTCTTGTCGGACCTAGCCGTTCGGTACGCTATAAGAAGTATCAGTCAATTCGAGAGCCGCTATCAACAACAATTGTCCATAGACAGGTGGCTGTGTGTTTTGTGAAACAATACGATCAACTTACAATTATAATGTGGAGTTATAAAATGGAAGGAGGGAATTTGATTGGAATCAGAAACTATGGTTGCAATAGTTAAGGAAAGACCCGCGCCGGGCTTGACTCTAAAAAGAGTTCCTGTTCCAGGGGAGCTCGGTCCCCATGACGTGCTGGTCAAAGTCAAACGAGCTTCGATATGCGGGACCGATATTCATATTTACGATTGGGACAGGTGGTCACAGGAGAGAATTAGACCGCCTCAGATAGGCGGTCATGAATTCACCGGAGAGGTTGTTAGGACAGGAAAGGAAGTCACCTCGGTTTCGATTGGAGACTCGGTGGTTTCCGAGACCCATATACCGTGCCAGAAATGTCTTCAGTGCAGGACCGGCAAGATGCACATATGCAAGAACATGCAAATTCTCGGAGTTCACAGAGACGGAGTGTTTGCAGAGTATGTGAGAGTTCCCGAAGTTGTTTTGTGGAAAGTTGACCCTTCGATACCTCTGGAATATGCTTCGATAATGGAGCCTTTTGGAAATGCAATTCATACGGCACTTGTTACGGATCTTACCGGAAAGAACGTGTTGATCACCGGTGCTGGACCGATTGGTGTGATGGCCGTTGCGGTAGCGAAAGTTGCAGGAGCAGCGCAAGTAATCGTGTCTGAGATCAAGGAGTTCAGAAAGGATCTTGCAAGAAAGATGGGAGCCGATGTAGTGATCGATCCGACCGAAGAGGATCTTCCTTCCAGAGTGAGAGCCTTTACGGAAGACAACGGAGCCGATGTACTTCTCGAGATGTCGGGAAACTCTACCGCCTTCTGTCAGGGTCTTCAGAGTCTTACTAACGGGGCCGTCGTTTCTCTTCTTGGAGTCTTTCCCGGTGAGTTATCATTTGATATAAACGGACTGTTCACTTTCAAGGGTCTAACGATGTACGGTATAACGGGGAGAAAGATGTTCGAGACCTGGCAGGTCGCGACTCAGTTGCTTAAGAACAGTAGAATCGACCTTTCACCTGTAGTCACGCACATTCTTCCCGCAGATAGATTCGAAGAGGGTTTTGATGTCATGAAGAGAGGTATTTCCGGAAAGGTAATCCTTGAATTCTGAATTGACTTGTCGGAGGTGTTTGGATGTTTGATTTTGATGTTCTTAAACGGGAAATGGAGGAGCTCGAGGAGAAGGGTCTGCTTGTCAAGATAAGGACACTTGAATCGCCTCAGGGCGCCTGGCTGAACATCGAGGGGAAGAAAGTTCTTAACATGTGCTCAAACAATTACCTTGGGCTGTGTTTCGACGAAGAGCTCAAGGAGGCGGCGATCGACGGCATAAGAAAGTGGGGGGTTGGACCTGGAGCCGTTAGGTCGATAGCGGGAACGCTTGAATTGCACAACGAGCTCGAAAGGGAACTGGCAAAGTTCAAGAGAGTCGAATCTACGCTGGTTGTTCAGTCGGGCTTCAATGCAAACCAGTCGGTAATTGCTCCGATCGTTACTGAAGAGGATGCTATTCTCTCCGATGAACTGAACCATGCAAGCATAATTGATGGAGTCAGGCTGACAAAAGCCATGAGATATGTCTGGAAGCATAAGGATGTGAACGACCTGGAGACTCAGCTGAGAAAGGCCGAGTCCGATGGGGCCAGGAGAAAGCTGGTAATAACGGACGGCGTTTTTTCGATGGACGGTGATCTTGCTCCGCTGCCTGAGATTGTCGAAAAGACGAACAAATACGGCGCGATTCTGATGGTGGACGATGCTCATGGCGAAGGTGTTCTCGGAAACCATGGGAGAGGAATAGTCGACCACTTCGGATTGCATGGAAGCGTAGATATCGAAGTCGGAACTCTTTCGAAGGCCTTTGGAATAGTGGGAGGCTTTGTCGCCGGCAAGAAGACTCTTATCGATTATCTGAAGCAGAAGGCGCGTCCATTCCTCTTCAGTTCGTCCCTCTCTCCGGCCGAAACCGCAGCCGCTATCGCGGCCGTAAGGAAGCTTTCTTCATCCGACGAACTGGTCAAGACGCTGTGGAGCAACGCAGGCTATTTTAAGGATCAGCTCACGGCGCTCGGTTTCGATACGGGACATACAGAGACTCCGATAACTCCTGTGATGCTTTACGATGCGAAGCTTTCCTCGACGTTCTCAAAAAGGCTCTTTGAAGAGTCCATATTTGCAAGCTCGATCGGCTTCCCAACCGTTCCCAAGGGAAAGGCCAGAATAAGAGTCATGATATGCGCTTCTCACTCGAGGAAGGATCTGGATTTTGCAGTCTCCAAGTTCGAATTGATCGGGAAGGAACTTGGCGTCATAAAGTAAAAACACGGCTTTAACTTCAATTGAATATAATCTTTGTTGTTGCAGCGGCAATGGCCGCTGCTTTTCGTGGAGGTGAAGCGCTTGTTTGTTTCGTTGCTGATGCTGGCCGCTGGATTTGCTTTGCTCATAAAGGGTGCCGATTATCTGATAGAGGGATCTGTCGCGATAGCCAAGAATCTGGGGATCTCCGAACTACTCATTGGCCTCACAATAGTTGCTCTGGGCACGTCGTCGCCGGAACTCGCAGTGAGTATCCAGGCGGCGATCAAAGGTTCTGACATCGCTCTGGGAAATGTTCTGGGGTCAAACATCGCGAATATTGGTTTGATTCTCGGTGCGACCGCTTTGCTTACTCCCCTTGGAGTGAACAAGACTACCATGAGTTATGAAATACCTTTCGTTATTCTTATCACCTTCGCCAGTGGAGCGTTGATACTGGGAAACGGCAACGGCCTTAACAGGAGTGACGGCATAGTCCTGATTACTTTCTTCGTAATCTTCATGATGTACGTGTTCACAATGGCTAAGAGGGACAGGAACATTTCGGACATCGTCGAGGTAGAAGGAAAGCGAGATATCGAGATTCTCGAAAAGAGTCCTGTGCTTGCCTGGGTAGCCACAATCGGAGGGACCGCAGCCGTCATTCTCGGAGGAAATTTCGTGGTCGACGGAGGTTCTTCGATTGCCCGGATATTCGGCGTGAGCGATATGCTGATTGGGACAACTATCGTGGCGATCGGGACGTCTCTTCCGGAGTTAGTGACTACCATTTCGGCAGGAAGAAAGAACCGCAGCGATCTTGCCATAGGGAATGTGGTAGGGTCGAACATCTTCAATCTGCTCCTGGTTCTAGGAGTTTCGTCCACCATCTCGCCTATCATGGCTCAGAGATCGCTTGCCGCGGAAATCATCTTTGCATTGCTTCTCGCGATAGTCCTGCCGTTGCTCCTCTTTAGAAAGAAGAAGCTGGACAGGCCAAGGGGTGCTCTGCTCCTGATAATCTACGCCTCCTTCTTAGTTTCAAGCATACTTAGAGGTTAGGAATTCTGGCGCAAATAGAATCAAGGTCATTTTATGTGTGTGAATAGCCGTTGAGATGTCCTTTTGCAAACTGCGCATGTGGAGAATAGAAACTTCCTGAATGCCTGCATTTGGCCTAGAGAAAATAGTGAAATTCAAGGCGGAGCTCATGTTTTTCGATATCTCTTTTCGAATAACAGGCCGTATCGAAACCGAGCAATTCAAATCCGTATTTCAGGCAGAAGGAGATGGCCGGATAGTTGCAGCTTTGACTCTCGAGAACGAGACGTCTCATGTTAGCACTGATTGCGTAGTCTCTTGCTGCATCCATCAATTTCTTTCCTACTTCCATTTGCCGGTACTCCTCCCAGACCAAAATATCCCAGATGCGAAGCGAGTTGTTCCACTCTCTTTCGAAGAGAATCAGCCCCAGTTCCTTGCAGTTCTCGAAGGCTCCGTACGTTATCGGATGATCTTTGAAAGGACCGAGGAGACTGTAGGATCCCTCTTTGACGAATGCGGCCGCGAATTCTTTCAAGAAGAGATCAACTGTCCATCGGTTTGAATCCCTTTTAGTAACTAGATCGTAGTAATTCTCGCTCGAATAGGTTTATTTTATGGTCCTTTTGGAAAGCGATTCGGCATCAAGCTCGATTATCCCCAAGTTTTCCTCTGATCGTTAGTCCCTTACTTCTCGCAAAGGCGAAAAACAGAATGGCCCAATTCTAATCACTGCTGCAATCTAGTCGGATCAGTAAGGGAAGACCTTGCGCCCATCTTCGGGCAAAGGGGGATCCACGACACTGGCGCCGGCAAGTTTCGCGAAATTCTTGATGAGCTGCCAGCCTGGCGGATTCCGGAGAAAGCCACCCTGTGTTTCTGGATGAAACTGAACCCCGTAAATTGGCTTATCTTTGTGCTTCATCATCTGGATAGGTGTGACATTTCCTCTGGCAAAGAGTTCAAATTGATCGGGAATGGAGGCGACTGCATAGGCATGGTTCTCCCATACAAGAAGGCCGTTGTCGAAACCGTAGAGGATTTCATCGTCTTTCAGAAAAGTCACCTCGTGCCAGCGGCGTTCATCGCTGTAGTAGAGAACTGAGCCGAATACCCTGGAAATTATCTGATGACCGAGACAAATACCCAGTATTGGGACCTCGCCTCTGAGAATTATCTCTCCACCCCGGTACACGTTGTCGTTCCAGTCTATATAGTTCCGCATAGAATCGCCGCCGGCAATTATCACTGCCGAGAATTCGGTCTCGTCTTCCGGGAGTTCATCATTGAAAATGTTGAAAATAGTGTATTTAATACCCTGTTCGGCCAGAGAACGTTCAATTGGCGAGAGCTTGAATTCGTATGCGGGATCGTTCAAGAAAAGCGCGATGGTCCCAGCCTTCCCGTCAGAACCCATAAGCAGCCCTGCAACGCAGACGGTTACAACAATAGTAAGTATCGCACGAACAGCCAAAACTACAGCTTTATCTTTCATCGACTCTTGACACCTCTCACAGCGAATGATAAACTACTATTTGTGCGATGCCGGGGTGGTGAAATTGGCAGACACGCATGATTCAGGTTCATGTGGGCATACCGCCTGTGCGGGTTCAAGTCCCGCCCCCGGCACCAGATATTCAAGAGAGGACGAACGACGTCCTCTTTTTTATCTTTCTCCCGACTCGAACCAAGAAACTCGCTTGTCAAATCGTACTTCCTCCAATTACGGCCTTTCAGATGATCTGTGTAGTAAACAATATGTTCTAGAGGTTCGACAGTTCCGCTCTCCTGAAGAGAAGTTTTCTTACGTCGGAAAACTCCTTTCCGAAATAACGATCTTCCTTATGATCGGGAACGATCTCCTCGATATCTTTGAACAAACCTTCAATTACCGCACTGGACCTTTTTGGGCGTCTGAAAGAAAGCGCTCTGAAGGCAAGAAGCGCCTCTATGGAGATCAGAGTCGCAACGTTGTCTACTATTTTCCAGAGCTTTCTTGCTCCCCAGGCTCCCATGCTCACGTGGTCCTCCTGAAAGCCTGAAGTGGGAATCGAGTCTGCGGATGCGGGATGTGCAAGAGTCTTGTTTTCGGAAGCGAGTGCAGCCGCAGTGTACTGCCATAGCATGTAGCCGGAATTAAGACCCTCTTCTCCGTTGGTCAGGAAGGCGGGAAGGTCGTTGAGTTTCGGATTGACAAGTCTATCTATCCGCCTCTCGATCATGTTGCCCATGTCTGTCAGGGCGATCGAGAGAAAATCCACGGCCAACGCGACCGGTTCTCCGTGAAAGTTGCCTCCGGAAATAGCGTCTCCGTTCTCGAATATCAGCGGATTGTCCGTTGCGGAATTAACTTCTATTTTCAGGACCGACCTAACATAATCGATTGTGTCTTTCACCGCCCCGTACACTTGGGGAATCGTTCTGAGCGTGTAGGCGTCCTGAACGCGGTCGCAGTCCAGATGGGAGGTCCTGATTTCGCTTCCTTTGAGCGTCTCTCGAAGTCTTCTGGCCACGTAATTCTGCCCGGGATGTCTTCTTGCCTCCTGAACTCTCGCATCGAAGGGCGAAGTGCTTCCCATAAGGGCATCGACAGACATCGCCGCAACGAGAATCGCCTGTTCAAAGAGCTGTGTCACAGTGTGTGTGGCACAGGCGCCGATTCCGGCCATGAACGCGGTGCCGTTGAGAAGGCTTAGGCCCTCCTTTGATTTCAGTACGAGAGGCTGAAGTTTCTTTCTCTCCATAGCCTGAGAGGAGGAAACGACTTTTCCGTCGAGAAAGCACTCTCCTTCACCTATCAACGTCATAGCGATGTGTGCCAGAGGAGCGAGGTCTCCACTGGCTCCGACGGAGCCTTTCTCGGGGACCAGAGGGGTGATTCCATTGTTGAGAAGGTCGAGAATCCTCTGAACGACGCACTTTCTCACTCCTGAATAGCCTTTCAGGAGAGAATTAGCCCTGACCAGCATTATGGCCCTGACGAGTTCTTTTTGGACGGGCTCCCCTACACCCGCCGCGTGAGAGAGCACTATGTTTTTCTGAAGGGCGTCGACATCGTCGGGAGAGATTCGATGATCGGCAAGAATTCCGAATCCAGTGTTCACTCCGTATATCGTTTTCTCTTTGCTGATGATCTCAAGGGATTTTCGCCTCTCGTCTAGAAGCCTGGCCGCGCCTTCTTCAATAGTACAGGGCTCATTGTCGAACGCGACACCGAAGATATCCGATAGCCTCAAATGTTCTCCGTCGATTTGCACTGACCCACCTCCGGGAGAGTCCGTTTTATCGGTAAAGATTATATTGTATAAACCTTAAGCTGGCAAGTCTGCGACTCTCGATGGACGGCAGAACGTGCCTATCTAACCCATTCAAGACCAGGAATCTCTACTTTTTTCTCCAGTATGCTGAAAAGCTTTGTGAAGAAGAGAACCACTACGAGATATATGATAGCAACAACGAGATACACTTCGAAGAACTGGAAGTTTCTCGAAGCGATGAACTTCGCCTGTGCCATCAGTTCAGGCGCACCGACTATATACGCCAATGAAGTGTATTTCAGCAGGTAGATGAATTCATTTGTCCATGCCGGGATGACTCTTCTGAAGGCCTGAGGCATTATCACCTGCAGTATCGCCTGTCTCTTCGTCATTCCAAGAGATCTTGCGGCCTTCATCTGATTGCTGGCAATCGACTGTATTGAGCCCCTGAGGTACTCCGCCTGGTAACAGCCGCTGTTAATAGCAAAGCCGATAATCGCGGCCGTGAAGGGCGACAGGTTCACTCCAAGCGACGGAAGGCCATAGTACAGAATGAAGAGCTGAACGAGGAGCGGCGTACCCCTTATCACCTCAATGACTGCGGTCGAAATTCCGTAGAAAAACTTGTTTCCATATACTCTTGCAATGGCTAAAATCACGCCGATCACAAATCCAATCACCACGGAGATCATTGTCATCTCAAGAGTAACGCCGAGGCCCTCAAGTAGTTTCGGCCAGTTGTCGGCAACTATCTTCCACATTCTCTCCAATTCATTCACTCCCCGTAGAGCTCGTTGAGCTTGAAGAGAAATTCCTTGGTTCTGGGATTCTTGGGATTCTTGAACATCTCTTCAGGAGAGCTCTGTTCAACTATATGGCCGTGCTCCATGAAGATGATCTCATCTGATACGGTTCTGGCGAAGCCCATTTCATGAGTTACAACGAGCATCGTCATCCCGCTTTCGGCAAGATTCTTCATAACTGAGAGAACTTCCCCGATCAGTTCCGGGTCGAGTGCCGACGTAGGCTCGTCAAAAAGGATTATCTTAGGCTGCATTGCGAGCGCACGCGCGATACCCACTCTTTGCTTCTGGCCGCCCGAGAGCTGTGCGGGATACATCTTCGCTTCTCGCTCCAGCCCGACTCTCTTGAGTTCCTTCATCGCCAGTTCTCTTGCTTTTTCTTTCTCCACCTTCTTGACCTTGGTCAAGCCGACCATGACGTTCCTGAGAGCTGTAAGATGATTGAAGAGACCGAAGTCCTGGAAGACAAAACCTATCTCCTGGCGAATCCTGTTTATGTTCTTTGCCGAAGTCACTTCTTCCTTTTCTAACCAGATCTTGCCTTCATCTGGAGTCACAAGCATGTTTATGCAGGAGAGCAAAGTGCTCTTGCCGGTTCCGCTAGGACCGATTATCACTTTGGTCTCGCCTTCATTCATATCGAAGGAAACGCCTTTGAGAACTTCTTTGTCTCCGAAAGATTTCTTAAGGTTCTCAACTCTTAGTACGACTCTGTTTTCGCTCATCTTACCGTCTCCCTTACGTCGAATCCAGGTATAGCAAGCCGCTTCTCAACGCTTCCAAGACCCTTGTTTATAATAATTGTCACTATGAAGTACATGGCAGCTACCGTGAGATAGATAAGCATCGGTTCATATTTGGTGGCGATAATGTAGCCACCCTGTCGAAGAAGCTCTGTAACTCCAAGCGCATAAGCCAGTGACGAGTCTTTAAGGACTATCGTGAACTCGTTTGTCCATGGCGGCAGGGCGATCCTTACCGCCTGGGGAAGAACTACATTTATAAACCCCTTCAGATTGGTCATTCCCAGTGATCTGGCAGCTCTCATTTGAGCCGAGCTGACGGAGTTTATGGCTCCCCTGAAGATCTGCGATTGATAGGCGGAGGATCTGAAGCCCAGTCCCAGTACTACCGCGACAAATGGAGAGAATCTGACTCCGATTTTAGGAAACCCATAGAATATTAGAAAGAGAATTACCAGTTCCGGAATACTTCTGAGGATCTTTTCATAGCCTGCAATGAAGGCCTTGATCCACTTGTTTCCGTAGACCTGGCCAAAAGAAATGGGGAGGGCCAGAACAAGGCCCAACCCCAGAGTCAAAAAAGTGATTTGAAGTGTTACCCACATTCCTTTCAGAAGAGCAGGCAAAGAATCAACTACTAATGCGAGTTTATCTATGGCTACCTCCGCCCTTCAATCAGAAGTACTTGAGGTTCAGTTCATTGAGCTTTCCGGACTCTTCAAGTCTCGAAATGCCTTCGTTTATGAGATTGAGTAGATCCTTATTCGCCTTGTTTACTGCAATACCATAGTCTTCGTAAGTCTTGATGACTCCAACGATCTTTACCGGTCTGACCTTTGCAAAGCTCTCTGCTACCGGTGCGTCGAGAACAATCGCATCGATGTTCTTGTTGATCAGGTCGGTCATTGCAAGAACGTATGTGTCGTATCTCTTGAAATTACCCGTAAGGATCTTTGTCTCGACAAGATTTTCCTCGACCCAGAGATCTCCGGTTGTGCCCGTCTGGACACCGACGTTATGCTTTCCGAAGAGAACAGTTACGGTCATTTCGCTGTCTTCCCTCACAACTACGCTCTGATCGGCTGTCCAATAAGGTTTCGAGAAAGAAACCACTTCTTCTCTTTCAGAAGTAATCGTCATTCCCGAGACGACGAGATCGAGATTACCAGATACCAGAGCCGCAATAAGTGAATCGAAGCTCATATCTCTTATTTCGATCTCAAATCCCATCTCCTCGGCGATTGCTTTGATGAGATCAATGTCGAACCCCACGAACTCTCCGTTCTCTACATATTCAAATGGTGGAAAATCTGCGCTTGTGCCGACCACATACTTAACTCCAAATGCAGAGCCAACGAAAATCAGCAGCGCGAGCAACACTAGCAAAGTTTTCTTCATAATACCCCTCCTTATGATTGAAGATGAAGTAATTGTATATCAACATGCTTTCATTACCAGAACCTCTCTTCAAAACCCGGCCGCAGCAATCCATCTGTTAATGCTACCGGTGCCCAACAGACCATGCGATTCAGCGACTCGAAGAGATATTTCCCAATGACATTATACCCTTTAGAAACGCTTGAGCCAAAAACAACTGTTAAGATAGTGATGGTGATGGAGATGAAAATAGGTATTGCGTTGAGCGGTGGTGTCGACAGCGCAGTCGCGGCCGCTCGATTGATTAGACAGGGAAACGACGTAATTGGTTATCACATGATAGTTCTTGAGGGCAACCCGTTCGCGAATGCGGCTGTCGATGATGCAAAAGCTGTTGCCGACCATCTGCGCATAGAGCTGAAGATTGTAGATTTGTGCGAGGAGTTTAGAAAGATACTCTATTACTTCGCCACTTCCTACATGAATGGGGAGACGCCAAATCCATGCGTCGTATGTAACGATTCGATAAAATTTGGACTGCTGCTCGAGCGGATGTTCTCTTTCGGCGCTGAGAAGATAGCAACAGGCCATTACGCAAGACTTGTCTCCCTGGATGAAAAGATTTTTTTGGCAAGGGCACTTGACAGAGCGAAGGATCAGTCGTACTTCCTTTCGAGAATCGGTAAGCACAAACTACAAAACATTCTCTTTCCTCTGAGTGAAATGACGAAAGATGAAGTCCGGCAAGAGGCTTTGGCGATTGATCTTCCCGTGCATTCGAAGAAGGACTCTCAGGAGATCTGTTTCATTCACGACGGAGACTACAGAAGCTTTTTGAAGTCGCGGGGAGTTGAGGGTAAGCCGGGACCTATAACGGATGAAAGCGGAAATCTATTGGGAAGACATACCGGACTGTCGGGATACACCATCGGTCAGCGAAAGGGCCTCGGAGTTTCCGGCGGGGAACGTTATTACGTCAAGAGACTCGATCTCGAAAGGAACAGGCTTGTTCTGGCGCTGAGAGAGAGTCTGACATCGGATTCGCTGACAGCGAAGGATCCAAACTGGTACATTGATCCAGGTGACGGATTTGAATGCCTTTGTATGATAAGAAGCTCGATGAGAGCTGTTCCTGCCAGCGTCAGCGTTCTGGCCGGCAACAGGCTTAGAGTGCACTTCCCGGAAAAAGTGTGGGCAGTAACCGCCGGCCAGCTGGCCGTGTTCTATATGGAGGATCGCGTGGTTGGCAGTGCCTTCATAGAAGGGAATTCCGTTCTTGAAAGTGGAGACGACACGTGATAGAATTTTCGGGACAGGAAGTAGTTCAGTTGGTAGAACGCTGGTTTCGGGAACCAGAGGTCCGGGGTTCAAGTCCCCGCTTCCTGACCACCTGTTTATCCACTGACACATATATCTAAGCCCGATTTCAAGGTAATCTTGGAATCGGGTTAGTTTTTATGTTAACAGCCGGACTTGAACCCGAATTTGCCCGAATTTCGGGCCTTAGTTGAAAGTTTTCTTGTGGGGTACGTGTTTGTGTTCTGATATAAGAAGTCTCGATTAGGGCAATTGTGAGCAGAGTGATAGGCGGATTATTTTTGTTTCACATCCGAAGATTTTTCTTCGATCTTTGAGGTAAGTTTGTCTAGTATTTTTTCAGAATGTCGGATACGTCTTAAACGATTTCTTTTTCCAGGTCGAATTCTGCGAAGCTTGCTGAGATGATTATCCAGAAGCAATCCCGTTTTGTTGTCGAATGGAACCGTTATTATCCTGAAGGCCATATAACCTCCGGTACCTCCTGCGTCTCCTCGCGCTTGCGGGCTACTTCGTGCCCGGCGCTCGAAGCCGCAGCGCAGGATAAAAACGTAAAAAGGCTAAAGTGTAATCAGGGCACCATCCTTGCAATACGGAAACCGAGGCCGCTGGACGAGTAACCCGGCGGGTATAAGTAGAAGCGAAACGCTACCCGCGTGAACTTCGCATCGCTTTGCCAGCTGCCGCCACGTACCATTGGGAAGGAATCACTGTTATCATACGGATCCGTCTGTGCAGAACTGGAGTAATTTCCAGACATATCGTAGATTCCCAGCTCGTTAGAAGCCTTCCAACCAACTTCTTGTGTCATTCCTCCAGAATTAGGATCATACCAGGCCACATCATCCACACTGTTACTCCCAGAATACTTATACCCCTTACTCTTGTTTCCTCCTCTCGCTGCGTATTCCCACTCTGCTTCCGTCGGCAGTCTGTATCCGACCACCTTAGATAGGTCGGTTGTTATCCTTCCGTCTTTATCCAGCAGATTCCCGTTGCTGTCATAGGCTTTGGGGAGTTTTTCCTTGTCACTCAGCCAGTTGCAGTAGTCAATGGCGTCCCACCAGGTCACATTTATAACTGACCTATTTTCTCTTCCCCACCCGCTATCGCTGGGTTTACTCTTGCCGGTGGCCTCACAGAAAGCATCGTATTGATCAAACGTTACCTCATACTTGCCTATGTAAAAGTTGTAGGTGAACGTCACCTTGTGGGTCGGTTTTTCATCACTGTCTCCTCCACCCCACGTGTCTCCCATAGTGAAACTGCCCTTCTCAACAAGTATGAAATTTCCCTTCGCCGCCGCACTGCTCATTACTATCGAGGGTATGTTATCTGGTACGTAGCCCTCCTTGAAGAATATCCTGTCTATCCTATCCTGATAAACCTCTATCACCGATCCAACGTCAAGCTCGATTTCTATGTCTTCCGTTTCGAGTATCCCCTGCACTGTGTCCCCGTTCGTCATCTTTACCGTGGTGAGCGGATTGGCGTCCCCTATGAGAGTTATTGATTCGGTTGTAGCAAAATCGAGCGGTATCTTTGCGTAAGTTGTGGAGATCGTTATGTCCTTCGTCAGTATCTGCCCGTGGAAGTAGTCTCCATTCTTAAGCTGCATAAACTGCCTCCACTTCATTCCCCCCGTCTCCTGAGGCCTCTGCCTGAAGACCATCTTCAGTATCTTCTCTCGCCTTATCTCCAGCTGAGGCCCGTTTGTCAGCTTGAAGCTTATGAAAGCGTCGTCTATGAACCCTGAGAAGCGGTTGTTGTTCACAGTGATTATGGATTCTATGTTGTTCGCCCCGCCTTCGAGGTTTATCCCGGCTATGTATTTGCTCTCTATGACTATATGGGCATAGAAGGTTCTTATAGAGAAGTTCTCGTTAACGACAGTGCCCGTCAGTTTGTCTCCGTTTCTCAGCAACAGTATGTCCACGTCTTTCGGTCTTTCTGTGTCCAGAACAGTCTCTATCGCGGGCATAACCGGTTCTGTGTTTGCCAGTCCCAGCGTTGCCAGCAATATAACGCAGAGTATAAGCCATACCGATTTGTTCATTCCCACACCTCCATAAGCGAGGCCTCGCACTCAGAGTAAGCACGTGAAGACTCAGGCAATATACGGCAAGCTGTACAATGCGCTCAAACGATCAATATACCACTTGTTACATTGACATCAAAACAAGGAATAGAGACGCTCACGCATAATCGAGTCTTGTGGTAAGGCGGTTTCCAGCAATATGATTGCACGTATTTCGCCAGAAAATGCAAATTCATCAACGTCACATCGCTCCGAGGCAAATCATACATATGAAGCGCGAATAGCTGTCTGAGTTTTGTCTGAATTGTAACATGCGGTATCATATTGATATTTCTGGGAAAGAAACGAGAATGAGGGGGAGAAATAATGAGAAGGTTTACGCTTCTTCTGTGCTTACTTACAACAGCTCTTCTTTTCTCGTCAGGTGCAACTGAAGTAAATAAGTATGAGATCATGATTCAGGCGATCAACGAGTGGCTTGATTCTAAAGAACTCGCAGTGTTCAAATCCGCAGACAAGGAGAAAATTTTCGAATGGAAAGTGGCTCTCGAGAAAACAAGTTACAGTGAGAAGTTCTACACTTTCAGCAAAGTATTGGACGAGATTGGTGACCTTATCATGTAAATAAGGAA
>NZ_DIXC01000062.1 GCF_002435945.1 Mesotoga sp. UBA6090 | reverse complement strand
GCCTCACAAAAGCGGGCAAATGGCTAAAAGCTATTGCTCGCAGGGAGCCTCGTCTATTTGTACACTGGACAATGGGGATATTCTATATGGCTGGATAATGGGAGCCGGATGAATCGAGAGGTTCAAGTCCGGTTCTGAGAGAGCCTGGGGGTGAAATCCCCCTGGGCTACTCACCAGCGAAAATCTGTTCTTCGCTCTTGGTCAAGGCCAAAAACGAGGAGCAAGATGCCGGATCAGCTCGTCATTATGGATCATAGCCTTTTCAAAAGACCCGGCTGTGCAGTATAATTAATTGTTCTATAAAGGAGGTGGTGTATATGGTAGATAACTTTGATGATTTCTATAACCCCATGGGTTCTTACACCGCGCTTCTTTTGGAATGCAATTGCTGATAGGCAATTATCTTCCGATTATTCGACCACGGCGGTAAGAACCCGTGGTCTTTGTTTTCCAGTTAAATATTCGACTAGTCGGAGATATAGCATGCATGGTCTAGTCGGAGATATAGCATGCATGGTGAAGTTACTAACGTTCAGCAACGAATAATAGAAGTACTCGCTGAGACGGGTGATTACTTTCGTTGTCTTCTCAGGGATAAGCTATTGAGAAAAGAGAGAACTGAAAAGAATGTGGTCACCGTAGGAGACAGGGTCTTCTTCGAAACTCTTCAGAGAGATCGAGGTGTCATTACCGAGGTTCTTCCAAGGAAAAAATGTCTCGTTCGAAAAGGTGCAGGAAAAAGAGGGAGACATTTGGATCAGGTGATCGCGGCCAACGTCGATCAGGTGTTCATAGTTGTAGCCGTAAAAGATCCACCTCACCACAACAGTTTGATTGAAAGATACATCACTGCGGCGAGGGGTTTAAATCTAGATGTCACGATCGTCTTCAACAAGGCAGACCTTGGCATCGACGAAGAGACAGCCAAGGATATTCAGAACTATCGCGAACTGGGTTACCAGGTCTTTCTCACGAGCACTTTGACCGGACAAGGCCTGGAAGAAGTCAAGGCGAGCCTCAAATACAAATCCTCTGTGCTTGCTGGCAGTTCCGGGGTCGGAAAGTCTTCCCTAGTGAACGCGATTTGCAGGAGCGATGTGAAGACCGCTGAAGTAAGCGATTCTACTCATAAGGGAAAGCACACGACTACCTCTTCTCAAGTTCACTTTCTTCGAGAAGGTGGAAAATTGATCGATGTTCCTGGAATGAGAGAGTTTGCAATTAGTGCAACGGAAGGTCTTGACGAAGCCTTTGAGGATATCGCCGAACTTTCCGCTAAGTGCAGGTTCAGAGACTGCACTCACACTGTCGAGCCCGGCTGTGCCGTTCGCAAGGCCGTCGAGGAAGGTATCATCGACAGTCGGAGATTGAAGAACTACTCTAAACTGAAGACAAAAGAATAATGCCCGGGGTAATCCCGGGCCTTTACATGAAAAACACCTAATAGAGAGTGCTTCCTCGCTTCACAGCTTCGGTGCAATTAGCTCTTATGGAATTGGTGGGGCGCCTCTGTCACAGTAAGACATGAACTCCCCGGATTTCTGCTTGCCCACAAGCTCTGAGGCTGGAAATTCAACATAGACATAACCGTCGCCTGCGTCTGTTATAAGCATTAGAAGCCTCCTATGAGAATTTATTTGCTCCTGATTAAACTATAGCACAGTTACGTACACGAGTGCAGGAGTTGCTTCTCCCCGCAGAGCGGCAATAGAGGCTTTGAGTCTGGGTGGGAACCGATGCAGTCATTACAGAATACTCTATTTAAGGGTACTTCTTTATCCCCCAAGCAGTTTCACAGCATTGAAAAGGTAGAAGAATGCCTCTGGGTCTGTCTTCTTTATCTTGTTCAGTTTGCTCCATTTTGGATCATTGATCGTAAGCTCTCTTACAACTTCTGGGGTTTCGAATTTCTCATATTTGTCCTTCCCGCTAAGGATAGTCTGAACAAGATACATAACCTTTGCAGCGCTCCGGATAGCATCCTCCTGAGAATAGCTGCTGTTGAAAACAAAGTTCTTGAACCCTCTTATGCCTTTCATCAGTCTGGAAAAATTCTCAGTCTTATATGCTCCCTTATAGACCAGCGTAAGGGCTGTGTCAAAGCAATCGTTCAGCACTACTTCTTCGTTAAGTCGTAGTTGTCTGTAAGAGAGTTCCTGCAGGCAGTTTTGAGTAAATGAGGTATGCACAGAATTCAGGTTGTTCAGTTCATCGAAGAGAATCCCCAGGTCAAATAATTGTTTTATTATTTCTACTTCCTTTTCAACAGCATACGGTATGCCTGTTGTGTTGGGTGCAAAGGCCGTGAGCTTGTCCCCCAGGAGAGAGTCCACACTCTGGACCTTTACAGGCACCTCGGGCGGAACAGTTTCGATAACTCTGTGCTTTATGGGAATCTTCAACAACTCTCTATTACCAGTTTCCTGGAAGAGAATATCAAGAAGAACTGTCCTTTCTGTACCATCTATAGTTGAATTCCACACAAAACCATAGTGAACTTTGGGGACATTTGAGGGAGTCTTGCGCTTATCCTCAGACCAGCTTTTGAACATCCCATTGCTACAGATCCTGTTGAATATATCTTCGAGGTTCTTGGGTTTATCGGGAAGCAATATGTCTATGTCCAGTGAGAACCTGTTGTGACTATCTAGAAGAAGCATAAGAGATATTTCACCTTTGAATATGAAGTCTAGGCCTTCAACAGAAAGCTGTTCGAGCAACGTCAGGGCCATTATGGTCTTCTCTACTATTCCGGGGTCATTTCTCTTGTAAGATTTCATAACTGTATCCAACCATTCTTTGGTAGCAGAGTTTCTTGTGATCACATGCCCTCTCCCTGGGTCACTATGAGCTTGTCTATCTCTTCTAACCTCCCGCGTCGCCTAGCATATCTTCTGAGCGTGCTCAGGCTCACGTCGTAATCGGTCAAAGCCCTGTGATATATGTTGCGTAACTCCTCCCCTTGAAACGATACGAAGAGATCCTTCTCGCAGACAAGATCGACAAGTATTTTCTCTAACCTCGGTATGGCGACATTATCAAAGGACGTTACAGGGGCTTCAGTTACAAGCGACCTTACGACAAAACACTTCTCGCATCCGAGAATGTAGTTGTCTATCTCCTTCGGAGTCGGATCAATGAACACCCGGGAGTACGATGCTTTGATATATTCAAACACGCTGTCCTCTGTACCTCGCTCAGTTTCTATGATCACCATAGAAGAAAGCGCCTGCTGAACAGTGAATTCGTTTAGCCATCTGCTATCCCAGACACACAGGTCTTCCAGGTATGGGAAGCTCTTGCGAAGCTTCTTGAACAAACCTGAGAGTTCCTTCGATACGGCAGGTTCGAACTCCCGTTTGCTTCCGGCTTCATAGAGGCCTCTTCTGACGTTTCTTATGAGTCCTTCTTTCTTCAGCCGGTGCAGGGTTGCATAATGAGTACCTGTCTTCCTATTAGGCAAAAGTGTACTCAGTTCATTGATCAGTTGATAGTGCATAAGAAACTGATTGTTTTTGAACCACTCTTTTACTTGGTTTCGACTAATCTTCTCCATTGAAATCACCCACAAATAATGGCAATAACTATAGATAGTTGCCGTTATTTGTAATTATAGCATATACTTCTTGCTGAAATACGATCCTTCAACCTGGGGGAGTTCTTTGTTGTTCTAGATGGGTATCAAGTATAATTACTTATAGATAAAGCCTCTAGGGGTTTTGCAGTCGTCGACGTGAAAACTGAAAGCAGATGACAAAAGCCTATTGATGTTGGCCTCGTTTAACACGGCTGTCTTTAGATAGTCCATACTCATAGGCAAGGTGAATCACAAGGTGAACAGATTGTCCGTTAAGATTGACGAGTTTGATCTAACACATTTTGTAGAGATTATAAAGGATGCCTTTACCATTCCCTCCGATGATTCTGAGTGCGCCGGAGAGATAACTCCATACGATGAGCTCGTTTACGGGTTTAGTTATGGTGAGTTTCCACGTCACTGGTCTGAAAAAGCATCTGACATAGTGAAATGTATTCTGGAGGATGGTCTTCTCGTGTTTTTTCCTTTCGAAATAAGTTGTTTCGAGGATAGTCTTGTTTTCTGTGTGGATGGTAGCACACTAGATATTCCGCTATCGGAAAGCGAAGAACAAGAAAATGAAGGGATTACTGAAATGGTTCAGGACGATTCCAATGTGCTTGGTTACTGTGTTATTAGGCAAGAAGGGGATTTGCTTATCGAAAGCTGTATGCACCACAAAGCTAGCGGAAATAATCTCGTACCTTTCCTTAGGCCGCTAAAAAGCTGCGGATTTCTCGAAGAAAGAATGACAATCTTTCTGGAGAAGTTTATCGAAGAACCTTGGCACTGAGTCTTCTTCTTTCTTCGTACCTGTTCTTTGGTTTGAAATATCCGATGGACTACTTGCTGGTAGTTTCTGTCCTGTCGTCAAATTGGTACTCGAGTTACGAAAAAGACGGGGCTAACAGCAAAGAAATAGAGCTCTACATTAGCCTGGCTCTTTATCTTGTTTATATAGGTCTGCTCATTGCTTGCAATACGTGCATCCCAGCTATCGGTGATTATGATTATGTTCCTCGTTGTTCTTTCACATTTAAGTAGCATATGTTCCTTAATGCGTTCAACAATCTTCCGAAAGTGAAGGTGTCCGCTACTCCTGGCAATCAACTTTGAGTTCAGAGAAATGAAGAATGCTGTCTGATAACAAGTATTCGATGGGTAACCAGGATAGCAGTTGAACTCTGTCATACCTGTTGCGCTTCTAATGATTTCCGGAATCTGTTCGCTGCGCACACCGGTTCTGATTCTTTTTGTGCCCATTATTTCTTCATCCGAAAGCAGACCTTCTTCCAAGCGACTTTCCCGATACATTTCGCCCAAAATGCTATTTGCAATCTCAGAGAACTCACCATTTCCAAAACCTCCGTACTCTTCCATAGAGATCACCTCCCTCTATCTTTTCAAATGTTCAGGCTGATCTTTCCGCTGGAAGTGGGTCAGATTTCATTGAACATTTTTTAATTAGCTTCACATAGGCGCTTTCTGGAGTATCTTGTTGTCAGATAGGTGTTTCCGTGATTACCTTGTCAGACAGGTGTTTGACCCATATGTGGGAAGCAGTGAACACTACTATCGCGACTTCCACGTTTGATGTACTAATAAAAGCGTTCAAATCCTTCCACACTACTTTTTTATCTTTTATACCCCTGTGTGGCTGCCAAAGATGCACCAGATAGGCCCCCCTATCTTTACCACCTTTACTGTAACCGCTGTTTAGAAGTTTATCGTGGTCCGGCCGCAGGTGGGTAGCGACTTTGTAATTGAGGCCAAGTTCAACAATAAAGGCCGGCATTAAAAATCCCCTAGTGAAGACCTCTATTTCTTTGAATGGTCGAACCCGTTGAGGCAACAGTCCGGACTTCCTACTTGCTGCTACGGGATCCATAAGGTCTTCCCTATTCAAAATGGCGAGATCAACTTTTCCTCTACCACGCTTTCCTTTTCTCCGTAGAGGCTCTGGCCACTCTTTGTGTACGAGCGAAGCCTTATACGGGCTGTTTCCTATAGGGTACAAACCCTGCAAAGCTCTGTGGGAAGTTAACATAGTATAGAGTTCACAATGAAGAGAGTGCTCACAACGATGGATATACGGCTCCTTTATGAAGTTGTCCACAAGACTATCGATGGATGTTTCAAGTATTTGTTTCACTCCCTCGAAAGAGTACACGCATACACCTCCTAATTTCTGGTTTGGGAAATCCCTTTCTTTCAGGCCGTAACCTGAAGTACCTATCTATCTTTCTGATTCGATAATCTATCCAGAGATTCAATAGCATCTGCAAGGATTTGCGATGATGTGGATAGCGTGAAGGAAATTTCAGCAAGCATACTCCTTGCGGTATCCGGGTTTAATCTCTTATTTAGCCTATCCAAGTTCTTTTTGATTATCTGAAGGTCCATTTCGACGCTACCTATAGCTTTTGCATCTGAACCCTTCATAGTCTGCCTCCTGAGTTGTGACAATGCAGACTTTTGGGATCCTTTTTGCCGCTACTATGCCTAATCCTCAGCATTCTCGCTGTAGTCCTCTAATACATCGTCTGAGAGATGTACGAGGTGAGGAAGAGAAGCTATCTCTCTTACGCTTTCGTATGAAAGGTATGTGCAAGTCTCAAACAAAGGACCACGTTCTAGTAACGAAAAAACAGGTCTTTGCAGTTCTTGAAAGGCCTTATCCTTTCTGGAAAAAGGTGCTACTATGTGAAGCTTAATGTCCATATTCGGCTGAAGCGCCAGCAGATCGGCCATTCTGAGAATGCCGGAATAGATTGAAGTGGTATGCTCTACCTCGAAAGCCCTCTTGATCGATCTTCCCTTCAACCAGAGAACATCAATCTGCTCTATCGTTTTCAGAGTAATCTCATCATAATTGAGCGGTAGCCTCTCCAAAATCGCTAGGTTGCCGCTCTTAGACTCAGAAAGTACTCTGCTTCGATCATTTCTGGGAATCCATATCTTCATTCCCATCTTGGCGCCAATATCTGCCAGTAAGGCTTGAATCTTGATTGACTCGCGCACATCTGCTTGTTCTGCAAGGATTTCCGTATCTTCAGAGTCCTCATCCGTTGGGACGGATACAGGTATATCTTTCTTCTCACCTCTGACTCTAGGTAATAGATACTTCTTGTAGGCTTCGACGTCGTATGCGAACAACCTCCCGGAGTGTTCCTGCTTGAATAGCGTAGTTTCCAGGAATTCGCCGTCTTCGTCATCCAGTCTAACAAGACTGCCCCTGACCTTCCCGGTCCAGGCGTTGGAGTTCGGCGGAAGGTCTCTAGTAAAAGACAGACCATTCCATATCTCAGGCTTGTGTATTGGCAGGGCTTTTTCAACTTCTAGCCAGACCAGTGGCTTGACCTTGAACCTCACCGCAAACGGGTCGTCTGCTTCGTAGAAACGGGGAGAATCATCAACAAAAGGTTTGCTGATCACTTCTAGTATGCCAACCCAGCGAGAGAGCTTGGTTAGATAACATATAAGCTTATCTCCGATGTTCACTCTGCTCGCTAGATTCTTGTGCCGCATTCGAAATCCAGAGATAGTTCTATCCGACTTTGAAAAAGCTTCATATGTTTCTGGCGAAAAGAGGTCCGTGTAGTAGGCCATCTGTCTTGGCTCCTTCCTGCTGAAGTTTATAGACCAGCAGCAACTTTGGATATATCTGCAAATAACTCACCCATAAAGCCATAACTCAATTCCACGATTTCTGTTTCTCTGGGTATTTCAAAGAACACCGCGCCCCTTGCTATCCCACCATTTGGTGCGATATCACCCTGGAAGGTTCTATCATACTTTGCCGGCGGATCAAACATAAAAGTACCGGAATAAGTATATCCTTGCTTGTCTCGAAGATAAAGGACCATTACTACAAAGGCTTTTGGTTCTGAATCGTTATTCTGAACGAGGAGATCAAGTACCACGTATTCTTTGTCTATTCTGGCGATCTCCTTCAGAGTTATTGATAGATCCCCGGCGATTAGGGGCTTATCAATCTCCATAACCGGTTTGCTGCCAAGTTGAACGTCCTCATACTTCCAGGTACCGTTGTTTTTAAGAAGAACTACTCGACCTTCAGTTGTAACGGCGTAAAGGTTCGCAAGTGATACTGTTGTTACCAACAAAATCAAGAACAATACCATAACTTTTTTCATTGTTTTCCTCCTTTCACTGTATCTTTACAGCGAATCCATTAGTTACTTGTTTCTTTTCCTACCAATATAAGTCTAGGTGGACTACATATGCCGCAGGGCGTATATCCGCGTCTAACGACTTCAGAAAGTCTTATAGCAATCTTGCTTTGAAGCAAATGCTGATAATGTGCCTGATGATACATTGTGCCAGTATTTGTGATATATACAATCGGGTTGTACTCAGGTTCGGGTGGCATATTTGCAAACTCCTCGCTACCCCACAAACCTTGCTTATCAATCCTGGCAATTCTCTCTGCTTCAATAAAAACTTCCATATACCTATCTTCAAAAGGGTAGATTGTATAGGCGTGGCCGTACCCATTAGTGATAAGAAGAAGGTTGAACAATACCTTGTATTCGTTTCCCTTAAAAGTTGCTGGAACCCAAACATAACCCAGGATCCTTCCATAAGTATCCATAGGAATTTGATCATAAGAAAGTGCACACTTTCGATTTTCAAGTATGGAACGGGCAAAATCTGCGGCCTCATTTCCAAAGTATTCTAGTTTTTCATCAGAGCCTTTGCTATTGGGGGCATCAACACCAATTAGTCTCAGAAGCTCTATGAAGTTCAGGGACTTGTGTCTGATCATTGTGAAAGTGTCTCCGTCCATAATGGTGGAGATTAATACATCATCATAACTGAGTTCACTATTAAAGAGTGTCAGATATTCCTCGTAATAATTGGCTTCTATACCCTCAATATTGACTTTAATAGGAGTCATTGCAGTAACCAACACACAAATAACCACGAATAAAAGAATAAACAACCTACGCATTGTTATTCCTCCTTTCATTCATAGAATATACTTTGTTACGTTCATTGCAAAACAACACTGATCTTAGCCCCCTGAGATTCATCAAAAGGCGCTCTTCTGTTCTATTTTGTTTTTCAAAAGTATTTGCTTATCATATTAATGAATAGCTACACTTATTAGTACTTTTAACATCTTCTTTGTTTTGATAAAAAGTGAAATTCGGGTTTTAAATCAGAAAAAGGGGGGCTCTTATGAAAGCTCAAATCAAGTTTTTCTTATCTTCTGTCTTCGTTATCCTTGTACTTATTACCTCTTGTGTTTCTTATGAAGAACCAATGGGAATTATCGCGCTTACTGTCACTTTTCCTGATAGTGACAGCTATAAAACTAATGTAATACCTGAAGGGACAACTGGGTTTTCAATTTTTATTGGGGATATTGATAATCCTTCCGTAGCACCAAAAACAGTGTCAATAGAAGGGAATCCCGGTGAAACTAAGAGTGTAGAGATCGACATTGGAGTGGGTAACTACAGGGTGGCAGTTTTAGCTACTGGAAAAGATCCTTTCCTGCAGACTGTTGGAGTAACTAGTGATGGAATTATATTTGCCGGCGGAATATCTGACGCTGTGCAAGTTTTCGAGAACCAATTTTCAGAAGCAGTTGTGGTTTTGCAGGAAGTTCTCTGGCACACCATTCTTTTTCCCGAACAAGTGAAGAAGGATACGATATATGATTTCTCTGCCAAAGTTACTCGACTTGCTGATGAGTTCACTGTTTCAGGTTCCCAAATCATCTGGAAAGCATTTGATGAATATGGAGAACCAATATCTGACTCTTATTATTACAAGAAGATCTTTTCGCAATCATACGAAGATGATTTTATATCTTTTTCAATAACGGAACGAACACCTAATATCGAGTCGACCGGTACATTGAAGGTGCGCTTTTCTGCAGACAACGTCGTGTTTGGTTCTTATGCTTCTCAAAGTCTAGGTATGTACGTATCGCCCGTTTTTGAGATTCCATTGGTCGAAAAAAGTGAAAGTGGAATAATAATAACCATTAAGTAATTTCTCTTATTTGTTAAGACTAAGAAAACAACAATCTGCAGGAGTAGAAAAGCGAATAATTACTGGACAAGCGTTCAAAAGCTTATATAACTAGTTGAATTTCATAAAAGAGTATTGCGCTACTATCGACGATAAACAAATCGAGAGAAGGCCAGCTAATTCTTTTTGGAGTCAATTGCATCGCTCTGAATTGTTTTTCTAAGCAGAGGAAAAGAACTCATTTTCTTCCAGAATTGGAATTATCCTTCTGAAACTTCGGCCAGGTAGCTGCATTCATCAGCCCGCCGTTGTCATCACTTATGGCATACAGATATCCGTCGTTGCTTCCTATATAGATGGTCCCATCATCTCCAATAGCAGGACTAGAATAAACTCTTCCTCCAGTAACGTAATCCCACTTCAGGCTACCATCGCTGTTTAAGGCATAGACGCGGCCGTCGTGACAGCCGAAGATAATTGTCCCATCTGAACCCAGGGCGGGAGTTGACTCAATCGAATCGTAAGTATTGAAGCTCCACTTCACGGAACCTGAAGGATTCAAACAGTAAAGACGTTCATCTCCGGAACCAAAGTAGATGTTATCATCGCAATCAATTACTGGACTAGAATCAAGATATCCTCCCACGTGATTTTCCCACAGCTTTGTACCAGAAGAACCAGAGAGACAATAGAAATAACCGTGATCTGCACCAACATAAATTCTTCCTGAAGAGCTTATAGCGGGGCTAGAATCAACCCAGTGAGAAAAGATGTACCCCACTGTGAAGCTCCACTTTGTCGTTCCACTGGGATTTAGAGCATACACTTTATCATAAGCCCCAAAGTGAATAGACGAATCAGCACCAATAGCAGGGCTAGACTCAGAAATTCCAAAGGGACCTCTAGACCATCTCTTGGTCCCGTCTGAATTTAAGGCAAATACATAACCGTTTGAAGTGGTGCCACCTGAACTGGTTACATATATTGAACCATCCTCACCTATTGCTGGACTGGAGTATATGCTGCCTCCGACAAAAAACTTCCAAAGCTCTGCTCCTGTATTATCAATTGCAAACAAATAGCCATTTGTATTACCAAGATATATGATCCCGCTAGAACTAATTGACGGGCTAGAACGAACGGCACCTCCAATGTTGTGCTTCCATTTTAGAACACCTGATGAGTCAACAGCATACAAATAACCGTCATCAGAACCGAAATAAACGGTTCCACCATTACCAATAGCGGGATTTGAAAATATCCACCCATCAGTCTTATACTTCCACAAAAGTGTTCCTGGTGTTGGCATCGGGGGTTCATAGAAAAACGCCCAGAAAACAACTGCAGAGTACAGACCTTCATTGTCCTGAGCTCTAACTTCAAAGGTATGATTTCCCTTTGAATAACCGGACCAAGTGTAGCTTGTAGTCAATCCGTAATTAACCCATCCTCCTCCATCTTTCCGATATTCGTATTTCGAAATACCACTATCGTCGGTCCCGCTCCAAGAGAAGCTGTTATTTGAATTATCAATAGTACCTTCAGACCCCCCAAGTTTAGTCACTACGGGAGGTTGATTAAGAGTACTGTAGACGAAAGTCCATATAACAGTATTTGAGTATGCCCCCATATTATCTTGGGCTTTCACTTCAAAAGTATGGCTCCCTTCTGAATAACCGCTCCAAGTATAAGTGTTGGCAAGGCCGTAACTCTCCCATATTCCTCCATCCTTCCTAAATTCGTACTTTATGATAGTGCCATCGGTGTCCGTTCCTATCCAAGTGAATGTGTTGTTTGGAAGACCTGTGATTCCTTCCAACCCCCCGGATTTGGCCACTAACGGACGAATATTGGGCAGAATGCAAGATGAAGTGAACAGTAAGAAGAACGTCATAACTAAAAGGATAAATGCAAATTTTCTCATATTTCCACCACCCAAGCAGTCAATTTAATGTCGACTAGAAGAAGGCGAGAAGCTTATTGCATATTTGATTCTCTAAATATTATAGCACCGCAATAATTCTATTGAGGAGGATAGAATTCAACAGAAGCCTTTCCGCACAGAGGAACATTCTGAATGTATTGGGGTCTTTTTTCTATTGTATATTTCTTTCTTCGGTTATCTATTTGGATCCGATCTTACTAGTAATTGTTGATCTCCTGAAGATTCCTAAACCTCTTCTCCTCCGCTTCTGTCATCTCACGAGTTACTACGTTCGACAAGTTTGCAGCAAGAAGAATAATCTTTTCAAATGCTTTGTCTGAATAAGTATGCCCATCATGAAGTTTGGTCATGATAGACAACATCCAGTCGATGAATACTGCCGGAATAGCGAGATCAGAGACATCTTCCCAGCTTGTAGGCCCATAAACAGAACTCATCTTACGATCACATTCATCGCCCTTGCAAGCAAAGTAGACATCTTCGACTACCGTCCCATCTTCACTTGTCTTCCAAGCGACCAGCGCCGAGTAGTCTGATACGCCTTCCATAAGATTCTTCCCGCAAGAATCACAGAAGATTGGTTCAACCCGTCTGAAGTCAACAATAAAACTACCTCCTTTAGCGTGCTTTTTGGTATCAGTTTCGAAGAAATCGATGTTATGAGTGCATATCAACGAATTGCATCTATACTCTGTTTGATTTTCTCTTCTTCTGTTGACGAGAGTAGCCACTTTGTCCCGTCTTCGAAGACCACCTCTATCGGGTATGCATAGAAACTCGTTGCCTGTCTGACATCGAGTTCCCATTTGTGAGTATATTCAACGTTTCGAACGAAGTTTTTCAAGCTCTGACTGATGTACGAAGAATAAGGTAACCACAATTCTGTACCAAAATCATCAAACATAATAAACCGCATCCGATAGGCTTTGATAGTTTTGTACGAAACATTCTTGACTTTGACACTCACAGTAAATTCGTCTTCAAGTTCTGCTTTCAGAACCTTGATAGGAGCTTCTTTGGCGCTTAGCATTTCGGTTCCTAGCAGCTCCCAAGTTCCATCTTCGTACAAAACTACCTTCTCGCCGTGTTCGGTAGTTGCATATATGAGAGCATCCGCATTCACAGATATGACTACAAGAGCAACAACAATTAAGATTGCTCTTCTCACCTCTTCACCTCCTATGATTCAAAGTCCTACTTTGTTTGACGCTCCAAGATCCTTTCTTAAGAGCTCTGCAAGTTTTTCGCATTGCATTTTTAGGTTTTCATCTAGAGTTTGTAGTTCATTTCTGCGCTTTTTTCTTTGTTCAGTTCTTTCCTCCTCGGAGAATCCTAGCACTATAGGGCTAGTTCGCTCATCAATTGATTTTATGAAAAGTCTAGTGTAAGTGATTATCTCTTTAGGAGCAATTAGTTCTAACTTTATTAAATGGGTCTTTAGTTCTTTCAGATAGTCAGGAAGCTCTTCTTCATAACAACTCTTTCTTCTACTGCTGGTCGAAAATAGGATTTCTTTTATTTGCATAAGTCTTTCTACAATCTTGGAGTAGAGTATTTGCTTATCTGCATATAGGGATTGAAATACAATCCTTTTTCGTTCGCTCTTCACAGTTAATACTACACCTAAGAGTGGAAACAAACCGCCTATAGCAGATGCAATAAGTACTCTAGCCCACTCACAAATATCCTCCATCAGATCTCCTCCTGTTCTTCGATCCAGATTATTAGTAGCAAGTAACGGTTGCTCCCGCGAATTCGACAATAATAAGCGTCAATGCAATACAGAGAGTTGAAGTAAACAGAAGCAGCAGAAACAAGACTCTTCTCACAGTTGTCCTCCCTATACTCGTTCCAGTTTCCCCAAAGATGTCACAATATAGAACGCCTCGCAAATCAAATGGCATTATTGTCCTGAAGAACATAGAACCTAAGGCACCGTCCTTGCAATCCGGAACCCCATCTCGTTGTCCGCGCCAGTGCGGTCGATACCGGCACGGAAAACCAAACGTGTGCCCACCACGTCGCTGCCCCAGCCACCACCACGAAACACCCGGCCCGAACCGCTGTAATTGTAGGGATTTGTCTGCGCTGAACTTGAGTAGTTTTCATACCTGTCACTGCACAATTCCCATACGTTTCCAGACATATCGTAGATCCCCAACTCGTTAGGCGCCTTCTTCCCCACTTCTTGTGTCTTGCTCCCCGAGTTTGAAGTGTACCAGGCGACGTCACCAACATTATCACTACCAGAATACTTGTATCCCTTGCTATTGTTACCACCACGAGCCGCGTATTCCCATTCGGCCTCTGTCGGCAGACGGTACCCAACTACCTTAGTTATATCTGTTGTCAAATTGCCGCTTGAATCAAGTAATTGTCCTTCGTTGACTTCTCCCTCTAGTCTATATGCAACGGGAAGACCTTCTTTTTGGCTCAACCAGTTGCAGTAGGCTATTGCTTCCCACCAGCTCACGTAGATTACAGGTCTCCGTCCCCTTCCCCACCCGCTATCGCCGGGTTTGCTCCTGCCCGTAGCCTCACAGAAAGTGTCATACTGGTCAAACGTTACTTCGTACTTTCCTATCTCGAAGTCGTATGCGAGAGTTACCTCGTGAACTGGTCTGCAGTGGAACCCTAGATCCCCAAATTCATCTCCCATCATAAACGTGCCACCCTCGACAAGGACCATTTCTGGAACTGCTAATGTTGTGAACCTCCACACAGGTCCTTCAGTCACTCCACCTTTGTTGTCCTTAGCTACCACTTTCCAGTAGTAAGCTGTATTGTATGAAAGGTTGCTTCTGCTCAGAGTCTTTCCACTCTGGCCAGAGGATACTTTTGTCGCCGGGTTGCTGTTTGTGCTGAAATAGATGTCGTAGGTCAGTGGATCTCCCTCAGGGTCACTGCATTCCCAGGACAATGTAAGTGTCACAGGCTGGTTAGTAGCGTTGTTTGCAGGGCTTGGATTGGATGGTACATTAGGTGATCTGTTGCTCTGTGTTGTGAACCTCCACACAGGTCCTTCAGTCACTCCACCTTTGTTGTCCTTAGCCACTACTTTCCAGTAGTAGGTTGTATTGTGTGAAAGGTTGCTTCTGCTCAGAGTCTTTCCACTCTGGCCAGAGGATACCTTCACTGTCGGGTTGCTGCTAGTTCCAAAGTAAACATCGTATGTTAGAGAGTCTCCGTCTGGATCACTGCATTCCCAGGACAATGTAAGTGTTAAGGGCTGGTTAGTAGCGTTGTTTGCAGGGCTTGGACTAGATGGTTGTACTGGGTTACTGTTTCCTTTTGTAGTGAACTTCCACACAGGTCCTTCAGTCACTCCACCTTTGTTGTCCTTAGCTACCACTTTCCAGTAGTAAGCTGTATTTTGTGAAAGGTTGCTTCTGCTCAGAGTCTTCCCACTCTGGCCAGAGGATACCTTCACTGTCGGGTTGCTGCTAGTTCCATAGTAAACATCGTATGTTAGAGAGTCTCCATCTGGATCACTGCATCCCCAGGATAGTGTAAGTGTTAAGGGCTGGTTCGTCGCGTTGTTTGCAGGACCTGGATTGTGTGGTTCCGCAGGGTTCCTGTTTTCTTTTGTCTTGAAGCTCCATACAGCACCGTTTCTAGAACTTCCCTTATTGTCGTATGCTATTACTCTCCAATAGTATGTCTCTCCACTCTCCAGTGAGTTCACCGTGTAGCTTATTGTAGAGCCGCTAGACTTGAATTTGCTCTGTATTATAGTGGAAGGATTCGCGTTTTTCCCTAGATAGATGTCGTAACTAATTGGGTAGTCACCGTCCGGCTCTTCACAGCTCCACTGAAGTATCAATGGGATACTCTGCACTTCGGATCCATTAGTAGGAAAAACCAGTTTCGGCTCTCTGGGAGGTCTGTTTATCATAGGGCAAGCACTTATAAGAATTATTATCACTAACGCAATCAATATTATCATTGTCCTCTTAATTCTCATCGCCCTCACTCCTTATATCCCCAGATACCATATCGCGAAGATAATTATTCCTACTGCTCCTACACCCAACGCAATCAAGAGAACTGGATCTACTTTCGGCTTCGTCTTGAACTCCCAGATTTCACTTTCTACGGTGTTGTCATTCCCGTCATTCGCTGTTACTTTCCAGTAGTAAGTAGTCTCTTCTTTTAGAGTTCCCGGATCTGCTTCATTCGCTGTTATGTTCGATTTTATTAGGTTCAACTTATCCCTGGAGGTACCGAAGTAGACGTCATATTTCAACGGGTCTCCATCTGGATCGCTGCAGTTCCATCTCAGTTTCACTTCTTTGGGGTCAACGTTCTTTTCTTCATTTGAGGGGCTTATTATTCCAGGTCTGCTGGGCGATCTGTTTTCAACGGTATTGAAGGCCTGGATATTGCTTTCCGTTTTCGCTCCGTATGTGTCTGTGGCTATCACTTTCCATTCGTATGTGCTGGCCGGTTGCAAATTTCTTATTGTGTACTGCGTTGTCGTTGTGGTTGATTTCTTCGCAATGCTCCCCTTTTTCCAGTACTGGAGTTCGTATTCCAGGGTGTCTTTGTCGGGATCGTTGCAATTCCAGATGAGGGTAACCGTCTTATAATCTACCGTTGTTTTGTTGTAAGGGGCTGTAAGATTTGGCTTTTCAGGTGGTCTGTTAAGTATCGTTTTGAATGTGTAGACAGGACTCTCGCTCTTCGCTCCCAGCGAGTCTATGGCCACTACTTTCCAGGTGTATTCCTTTCCCCTATCTATTCCTGTCGGAGTGTATTGAGTGCCGCTCTGTGTACTCAGGAGTGTCAGTTTACCCTCTCCGAAGTAAACCTGGTATTGCACGGCGTCTCCGTCTGCATCTGTGCTTCTGTCCCAGCTGAGTTTCACCTGCTCCTCACCTATCTGTGATTTATCTGTTGGGAAGGTTAGCTTTGGTACTGTCGGAGAACTGTTCGGCTTGGTTTTGAACGTGTAAACAGGACTTTCACTCTTCGCTCCCAGTGAATCTATGGCTACTACTTTCCAGGTGTATTCCTTTCCCCTATCTATTCCTGTCGGAGTATATTGAGTGCCGCTCTGTGTACTCACGAGTGTCAGTTTACCTTCTCCGAAGTAAACCTGGTATTGCACGGCGTCTCCGTCTGCATCTGTGCTTCTGTCCCAGCTGAGTTTCACTTGCTCCTCACCTATCTGTGATTTAT
>NZ_DIXC01000061.1 GCF_002435945.1 Mesotoga sp. UBA6090 | reverse complement strand
CCTTCTTCGCCTTCTTGGCACACGCTGGTTCGCATCTGCGCACTCCGGAAATATGCTACCTAAGAATACATCTGTTTGATCGCGGTCATTTGAACTTCAATCATTGTGGCTATCATCATGGCTCTTAACTTTCCTTAATCATTACATGCAAGAACAACACTGTTTTGTCCATTAAAACGACTCATTCTGGCTGATACTTTGCAAGAAACTTGGTTCCCTTGCAGTTCTTCAGACACTTTCTTTCATAGGATTCGCTGAACAGAACTATCAACAAAGATCACCGACTCACTCCTACTTGTTGACAACTCAATCCAAATCTGTTCACATCGCGTTTCTCTACTTAAACAATCGATGACAATCAAACCTAAGCATTCGTCACAGTCGATAATTGTTCTACCAAATCCGCCAACTAAAATACTAGAATACGATTGAAAAGTTGTCTTGTGAGTGGACAACCGATCAAATTGAGGTGCCAAACCAGGATGAAAACTAAGAGAAGAACTGCAATGGATATTGTGAACAAACTGAAGAAGATGATAGTTCTCGAAGGTCTCGATCGATTGCCTGGAGAAGTGAAACTGTCAGAACGCCTGGGGATAAGCAGAGCAGTAGTGAGAGAAGCGCTAAGAGTTCTTGAATATGAAGGCATAACAAGAACCATCCACGGCAGCGGCACTTTTGTTCTGAAGAGAACGAAGTTACGGATTCAGATTAATGCCAATTTTGAGATTGAGACAGACAGCGCCAAAGACATATTTGACTTGATAGAAGTCCGAAGCACTTTGGAGAAAGCTGCGATAGCTCTCGCAATATCCAGTTCAAGTCAAAGTGATATTGAAGAGTTTTCTCAGTGTATGGAAAAACTATCAGAGGCAATCGAAACAAGGGTCGAGCTTTCCAGTACTGATGCAAGTTTCCATAAGAAGATCTTTGAAATATCACACAACCGTTTTCTGAAAGAGGTCTTTGATGTAGTATTTGATGGTCTGGAAATTCTATGGAAGTCACCTCTAGGACTGGAAACCTTTGGTGATGCTGGTCTGCCACTTCACAAAGACCTGTATGAGGCTATCAAATCCCGGAATCTTGAAAGAGCTTTCAAGATCTATGATCAAATCATTGAACTAGACAGGAAAGATATATGTGATCTTACCGGTTATGGTCGAAAACTCCTTCACAACTGCCAGGACAATGATGGGAGGAAAGCCGATGAAGATTGATGTTCTGAAAATGCTCGAAAGAGATGACAAGTGGTATTTGGGTGGTGGAAATAGACTATTGTGGACCCCGCCATTTCCAGTACACCTCGATAATCCAGGGGCGTGGGATTTTCTGAACTATTTTGACATGAGAATTGATCCTGGATACTCAATCAGTGCCGTGGTGGATGGCGTTCCAGTTGATTTCAAACCTACCGGCAGAACATGGGATCCAGCCGTTCTCAGAAGTAGTTTTTCAGGCATGAACATCGAATTGACTGAAGAGAAGTGCCTGTTAGAAAAGGACTTCCTTGTATCTAAAGTCAATATCAGAAATACCAGCAATAAGCAGATTGAGGTGGATCTCATAGTTTGGACAGCACATAACTGTTCAGAGAATGATAGTGAGACTGACATCAAATCTGTCGAGCCAGTAAACGAAGGAATTGTATTCAGAAAGAAGCTTACCAAACCCCACAGAAAGCCAATTGAAGCAGAAGTGCTTATTGCACTCGGAGGAATGGAAAGCTATAATGTCACATTTTCTGAAAGAACGGCAAACATTCCAAACTTCAGAATGACCCCTTTCTACGAAAAATTGAGTAGCGACGGTCTTCTAATGGACATAACAAACGGAGGAATCAATCGTGAAGGTCTCCTTTATATAGGAATTCATAGAAAGATTAGGATCCCTCCTCTCGGCGAATCATTTGTCATTTGCGGCCTTGGAGCCGCTGAAAGCCAAAATGAGATTGTTAGTAACTGGGATAGTCTAATCAACGAAGACCCAGTAGAATACAGCATCAACAATTGGAACAATTACTTCTCGTCACTTCCTCAATTTGAGACTAGTGACCCATTTCTTCAGACTTATTACTACTATAGGTGGTACGGTCTTAGACTATTCAAGAGCCAAAGCGATGAATCATTTATGAAACACCCCGCAATCTCTGAGGGGCTCGATTATTTCAGGGCACTAATTACATATAGCGCACAGTGTCACATGCTGGAAACTCGTTGGTCGAACTCTCCGGAAATTGGACAAGGTAGTTTGCTGAACTTTGTCGATAACCAGAAGGAGGATGGTTCGTTTGTAGGCCACATATACGTTAACCAGATTCAGGAGAATGGATTTTATCACGCCGACTGGGGAAGAGCGGTTAAGGATCTTTTTATGGTTCATCCGGATATGCGTTTCATTGGAAAGGTATTTGAACCCTTGAAAAAGTATCTTAGTTACTTCGATACGGAAAGAGATCCCGAAGAATCGGGTCTTTATGATGTGGTAGATCAATTTGAGACTGGCCAAGAATTCATGAGCAGATATACAGCAGTTGATCCTATGGCCGACCGCTATGGCTGGACTAACAGCATAAGACTGAAAGGCGTCGATGCGACTGTTTATATATATAGCTTAAAGCAGACGCTGTCTTGGATGGCGCGGCTATTAGGTTTTGAAGAAGAAGCAAGTCTATTTGATCAAAGTGCCGAAAAAACTAAGAAGGCTGTTCTGAGCTTCATGTGGGATCCTCAAGAAGAAATATTTTCCGATGTTAACCCGGTCAATTTCAAGAGAACTGGAGTGAAGGCAGCAACTTGTTTCTATCCGTACCTAACAGATATTGTAGATAAATCACATCTTCCAGGGCTTAAGAGACATTTACTTAACAGTGAGGAATTCTGGACAGAATTTCCTGTCCCAGCAACGAGCCTTGATGATCACCTATTCAGTCAGTGGGCCGAATGGAAAGGGAAAAGACACAACTGTCCCTGGAATGGCAGAGTGTGGCCAATGACTAACAGTCACATTATAGAAGTTTTGGGTATATGCTCCAGACGATTCAAAGATTCTCTTCTTCGCGAAAAGACTGTCGAGTTAATACGAAAATTCGTTAGGATGATGTTCTTTGAAGGCGATCCAAAAAGGCCGAATTGCTTTGAACACTATAACCCCTTCAATGGAAAACCAAGCGTTTACAGGGGTGTCAATGATTACCAGCATTCATGGGTGATTGATCTTCTCTTCAAGTACCTGGCAGGAATTGATATCTCCGAAGATGGAATAGATTTCGATCCCTTTCCGTTCGACCTTGATTTTGAGATCGACAACCTGAAGCTTGCAGGAAAACCATTGAAAGTCGTTTCGCGTGAAGGCGTCTTCAAAGCTAATTATGACGGGGAACTAACGGTCAAAACTTACAACTCCGCTTCAAATGCGGACAGGTAAAGAGAATGGAGGTGGAACTATGCGTCGGGCAAGATACTTGAAAGCGTTTCTTGTGATTGTTATCATTTTGCTTTCTTCACTTGCGATCGGAGTAACCAAGCTAAGAGTTACAACCTGGGCAGGAGCTGAAGAGGCAGCTCTTGACGAAGAGATTATTGCAGAATTCATGAGACTCAATCCGGAGTACGAGGTGACTTACGAACCAGTTCCCGGAGACTACTATCAGAAGATTTTGACTGACATTGGAGCCGGTACCCCACCTGATGTGATCCTTCTGGATGCAGAGATGATACCCGCTTTTGTGGAAGGCAACTACTTGACAGACATCAACCCTTTCATTAGCAGGCTAAGTAGAGATGGTGCGAGTGGCACCAATCTCGCGGAGTATTTTCCGGTCCTGGTTGACATTTTCAGGTCAGGTAGAAGTTTATACGCCCTCCCCAAGGATACAAGTCCGATAGGAATCTTCTACAACAAGAAAGTATTCGATGAGCTGGAGGTTCCTTACCCCCCGCAGGATGGATGGACCCTGGAAGAATTCGCGGAAACTGCCAGGCTTTTGAGCAAAGATACTGATGGAGACGAAAAGAACGATGTTTGGGGATTTGCTTTCCCGTCATGGGTTGGAGTTGTTGTACCACTTCTATGGGCAGGCGGTGGTGAGGTCTTTAGCCCAGACTTCACTCAGACCTCGGGATATCTGAACAGCGATCTCAATGTAAAGAACTATGAATTCTTCATGGATCTTCTCTCCAAAGGATACGCACCATCACCTCAAGAAGCCAGCTCTCTCGGAGGAACTTCAGCGCTTTTCTACACAGGTAAGGTAGGCATGACGATAACGGGCAGATGGTTCAACGTATCAATCAAAGGACAGATCGCGAAGGGTGCCGACCTGGATGTCGGAGCCGCACCAATTCCGTATGCAGCTCCCGAGAATAAGGCGACTGTTACCTATGCCTCTGGTTGGGCTGTACCAGCAAACGCAGCTGACAAATCAGGTGCAACTATGCTTGCAGCATTTCTGTCAAGCGAATATGCACAGAAAAAGCGTTGTCTGGAAGGTGGGTTGGCAATATCCGCAATCAAGGAAATTGCCGAACTGCAGGCAGAGCAGGATGAACTTGACGCGGCTTTCATAAAGATGCTTGATTTTGCAAGAGTACCGGTTGGTTCTCAGACAAAGTACTACAGACCACTGTTCGAAGACACATGGGCAGAGGCATTTGACAGGATGAACGTAGGCGGAGAAACCGTCAAGCAAGCAATGGACTGGGCTGCAGCAACAATAGACGAGTATATTGAGAAGGGTGAGAACTGATTTTTTCACTTGAGGGGCAGTTTGCACTGCCCCTCGTTTTTTGGGAGGGATGGCTTTGAGACACTACAAGATCATTGTCGGGTTGCTGGTACTTGTTGGTCTTCTCATAGTGTCGGCATTTGCCATACTGGGTTT
The DNA here is from genome assembly GCF_002435945.1 of Mesotoga sp. UBA6090. NCBI lineage: Bacteria > Thermotogati > Thermotogota > Thermotogae > Kosmotogales > Kosmotogaceae > Mesotoga > Mesotoga sp. UBA6090. The sequence goes on along the minus strand of NZ_DIXC01000061.1, from coordinate 45,221 downwards.
CTACGCCAGAAATAATCTCAGTGACTTCTTAGTTGAGAGTGAAGCTTCTCTGCTGAGAAGCTTTAAACTCAATTACCAGGATCTTACAGCAACTATCGACCTGGATATGGATCCTTTGGTAGGAGAACCTGAACTGGCTGTAGATATACTGGAAGGTTTTTCTGATGACGTTGTCTTTGCCGGTTTGTTTGATTATTCGGGTAATCTGATTGATGATTTTGGCTATTCCGCCCCAGACTTTCTATCGTCCTCCTTGTTCTTTGAGAATCTAACCTTTTCTTCTGGATACCCGAAGACCGAGCTTGTCGTTCTAAATGACAAGATATACGTTCAGACGGGAATCCTTTTACTGGACGACAATATTCTTCTGGTTGTTCTCGACAGATTTGACGATCTTCTACATAGAGCGAGCAAAGTTTATGAGAGAGACTTCATAGTATACTTCGGTGATGAAGATGATTTCACTATCCCAGGAGACTCGCGAAGAATAGAAGCCGACTTGATCAGGCGCCTTTTCAGGCAAACAATAAACAGTCAAAGACCTGAATCTGTTGAGATCTCTGTTGAAGGAAACAAAATGTTGATGAACGCAATCGCGGTCTACGACTCTGACAACTGGGACGTGATTGGATTCTTCGCAACACATATAACTTATGAGGGCTGGAAAGACAAGCACAATTCTTTGTTAATCTTTCTGTGGATCTCTGCTCTTGTCTCTTTTGTTTTCGCTGTTCTAGTTCTGCTCGCGCTCTACAAGAAATCAATATCCCACGTTAACTTGAAGAGAAATACCCGTATGACATTTGGGTTGGCAGCTTATCTACCGGCAATCGTATTAATCGCTTCATTTGCTTTCTTTGTTTTCGGCAACACTCTAGGAGAGATCAGCGAAGGTATTGGTCTGAAAAGAGCAAAGGGATGGTTCAGCGATGCTGATTATCTGGTTGAAAAAGGTGACAGAAATCTCTTTGCGGAGTTTGTTGATATATCAAGACGAACGACTGGTGCGAGCTTCATTGTCAGTGATGATAGTGAAGTGATTGCCTCTAATCTGACTGCAAGAAGAATCTCAAATATTGAGATCGTGTCGTCTCATGAAGATGATGGAATAGAAGTCGGTGTTGCTAGAGTGAATGATGTGGTTCACACATACGCGACTCAAGACATCGGTGAATACGAGTTCACTGTGTTGTTTGAGGAGACCCCCAGAGAAAACTCGATCTTGTCGATTCAGTTCTTCTCGATAGGAGCAATTCTAGTACTTCTGGTAATGGTAGTAGTGAGCGTCTTTGTCATTACAAACATCGAATCTCACAAGCTGATAAGGAGAACTTTGATAGGCTACGGCTTTCTGTTACCGGCTCTTGTTCACCTAGTCTGGTGGGCAGTCGGACCTATGGGTTTTGCATTATTCCTTGCATTCCGAAGATGGAGCATCGTTGATGCAGCCAAGCCTTTTGTGGGTCTCGAGAATTTCATCGAGCTCTTTTCAGACTTCAAATTCTGGAACGCAATGAAGAATACTGCCGTTTACTCAATCTACGTTCCTATTGGGATGTTCATATCACTTCTTCTGGCGATCGCGGTGAACAAGCTAGGTAAGCTTTCGATTGTCTTGAGGGTGCTTTATTACCTTCCTGTGGTGACTGCTGGTGTGGCAACCACGATTGTCTGGCGGTGGATCTTCAACCGTGATTTTGGTGTCCTGAACTATGTACTAAGCATATTTGGAATTAAACCAATTGCGTGGCTTGAATCACCTCAGTTTGCGCTGATTTCAATGATGATAATCGGTATTTGGTCAGCGATCGGCAGTCAACTTCTCATATTCCTGGCAGGGCTCCAGGGCATTCCAAAAGACTTCTATGACGCTGCTGCTGTCGATGGTGCTAGCAAACCAAGGATCTTCTGGAAGATCACTCTCCCATTACTAAAACCCACTAGCCTCTTCGTCCTCGTCACAAGCGTAATAGGATCTTTTCAGGTTTTCACTCCTATTTATGTCTTGACCCAAGGAGGCCCTCTTAGGTCAACCGATGTCGTCTTCTATCACATTTGGCAGTCTGCTTGGGTAGACATGAGAATGGGGTACGCTGCCGCACAATCGTGGATCTTGTTCCTGTTACTGGCCGCGCTGACTCTGGTAGAGTTCAAGCTCTTTGGCAAAGAGAGCTGGCAGGCTTACTTCTAGAGAGGAGATGATGAGATGAATAATAGATTCTTCTCAATTGTTATTAAAGTAGTGATTATGGCTTTGCTCATTCTTCTCGGCCTATCCACTCTACTTCCTTATATTCTCATGATCTCTTTCTCTTTCATGGCAGAGTTTGAAATGTACAGACTTCCTCCGAAGCTGATCCCAGATGTTTTGCGTTGGGAGAATTACGTGGAAATGTGGCAGTCGCAACCTTGGGGCAGATATATCTTCAACACTTTATTCATAACAATCGCAGTTCTTGTTGGCCAGATAATACTTATAGCAATGGGAGGTTACGCTCTCTCGCGATTACACTTCCCGGGTCGAGATTTCATGTTCAAGCTATTTATCACTTTCATGCTTCTCCCGGGAGTTGTTACTCTTATTCCAGGGTTCATAATCCTGCACTCAATGAACTGGGTTGACACTTATTGGGCGATGATCGTTCCGGCGCTTGGGAATATCTGGGGAATGTTCCTTATGAGACAGTATATGCTTAGCCTTCCGAGCAGTATAGAAGATGCCGCAAGAATTGACGGAGCATCTTCCTGGCAGATATTCTGGAAGGTTATCATGCCGTTGTGCAAACCAGTAATCGCCACAGTCGGTACCTTCACTTTCCTCGGACAATGGAGATCGTTTTTCTGGCCGCTAATTGTTACGAGAAGCAAAGAAATGCGCGTTATTGAAGTCGGTGTAGCGATGTTCTCCTCTCAGTATGTAACGAACTACCCTGCACAGATGGCTGCTGCAGCTCTTTCGTCCATTCCAATGATATTGGTCTACATTTTCGCCCAGAAATGGATCGTTCAGGGAATAAGGCTTACATCGGGCTACGACAAGTAGCCAGCTGCCTAAAGAAATAGAAGAAAGGGGTGATAGTTTGTCATTCTTTGGTGACATATGTGAGATCAAGAACGAATGCTCGCGATCTATTTCTGCAGAAAACCCTGATGGAAGTCTTTCCGAAGGTGCTCTCGAGCAACCTGAAGGAAAGGGACCTGCAAGAAAGCTGGGATTGGGGTGGAAAGTCAGACCCTGTATCGAACTTCCAGCAATGGGAAGAGTCGAACTGGCAAAAATCGACGGACCCGGTACGATAAGGCACATATGGATAACCGTTGACAGTAAGGCATATAGAAGCTGCTTGATGAGGTTCTACTGGGACGACGAGCAATCTCCTTCAGTTGAAGCTCCTCTCGGTGACTTTTTTGGCTGCACTCACGGACTTAGGTACAATATCAACTCGCTCCCTTTGTCGGTGAACCCATCGGGAGGGTTCAACTGCTACTGGCCAATGCCGTTCAGGAAGAGTGCAAGAATAGAAGTCGAGAACCTCTCTTCAAAGCCCTTTCATAATTTCTTCTATCAGATTGACTACTCTCTGGGTAATATTTCTGAGTCAGCCGCATACTTTCACGCAAATTGGAGAAGATCGATGACCACTCGTGAGTGTCCGGAACACGTAATTCTGGAGGGCGTGAGCGGCGTCGGTCATTATGTGGGCACGGTGGCCGGCTGGTCTCAGCTCTCAAATGGCTGGTGGGGAGAGGGAGAAGTTAAGTTCTTCCTTGACGGAGAAGAAAACCCAACTATCTGTACAACGGGAACTGAAGATTACTTCGGAGGTGCCTGGTGTTTCGGGGAAACCTTTTCCTCACCATTCTGCGGGTATCCTCTATGGAGAAGGGAAGAGGGGGAAATTCCCAGACACGGTCTCTATCGCTGGCATATCCCTGATCCGATAAGGTTCAGCAGCTCAATAAGAGTAACAGTGCAAGCGCTTGGTTGGTATCCCGATGGAACATTCCAGCCATTGACGGACGACATCGCCACTGTGGCTTACTGGTATCAAAGGGAGCCTCATTCAGACTTTTCGAAGAGATACTCGCAGGATGAACTGTGGTCGAGGTAAGAAACTGCAGATGATCTGTGTCATTGAAGAGAAAGGAAACCACCTCACTGAGATTATTCAGGAAGCTGGATACCAAACCAGTACGATAATAGATTGCGACAAGAATGAACTGCTGATACTGAACAACATCGTACCGGATCTGAAATCTCTATCGCCCTCAATAGGGGTCAAACCCATAATCCTTATTGGAAAGGCCGTCACAATCATTGAAACGATTGGGGCAGATGATACCGGCACTATTGAAGAGCGAAGAGTCTTTAAGGACAGCTCCCCGTGGGACAAAAGGGGATTTCAGTGCTATAAGAACCACCCTCTATTTGAAGGGTTGTTTGGAGGCTTCTACAGCACCCATCTCAAAGGCCTTGAAAAGATGCCGAATGTCTTTTACTATATAGGCAGTAGAGCAAAGGTAGTGGCCGTCGAGAAACGATACATAAGCTATATTAGGGACAGAAAACTGATTTGGCTTCATGATATTGGAGGCTTTCCAGTTCTCTCCATTGGAGGCTATCTTTCATTTGAGGAAGCTGATACTCGTTATAATGCCGAAGCTCGAAGGTTCATCGAGAATAGTATCCTCTGGATGCTTTCTCCTGGCAGACAAGGCAAATACTGGAAAGAATCGAAGTCGGGATTTGTTCAGACTTCAGAGACTCCAGATCAAAGACTTCCATCAATCTCACCGGTTATTAGCTGGCCGTCTTCATCCATAAAGATCGAGGACGCCAAGGGTTACATGAATTCCACAGGAAGACGAGTCCTGGCAAATATCTCAGTCCATAAGATCGAGGAAGTGTGGATGCATCCCTTCAGAATCTTGAGATCCATGGAGTTCTCTGTAGATGGAGAAAATGTGTCAAAAGCACTCAATAGGGTTCTCTACACACCCGAAAGAGTCGTCTATGAACTTTGCTGCGGAGAGATAACTGTCTTTTGCAGTCTCGAGAATCCCTATCTTTTTTTACAGTTCGATTTCTACGACTACATAGCACATAGCATCGATATTCGCTTCGAATCTGATCTCAGGATAATGTGGCCAATGGATGATGCTTTCAACGGAGAAAAACGGTTCACCAAACTTAATAACGGGTTCATTCTTCAGACCGAGGACTCCCAGATCAAGAGCCTGTTCGTCTTCTCGAATCCATCTTCAGTATCTCTGGATGGGATTGACAAAGAGATCTTCGTGTCGATTAGTAGCAAAGCGACAGGAACGGCTGTACTCTCGGTTATCTCATGTAATAAAAACGAAGAGCTCCCGAAGCAAATCGATATGCAAGATGAGATACGCAAAACCAATGAATTCTACCTGAAGTACCTCGAAAAGGGAAGGATCATAACAGATGACTCAAGACTCAATGAGGCTCTTGACATGGCGAGAATTGGAGCAATCAAGTTCAGAGTGACAGTACCGAATCTTGGAACAGGCCTTGTAGCAGGATATGCTTCCAGCAGACCAGGCTGGTTCAGTGCAAGGCCCGGCTACGCCTGGTACTTCGGCCGAGACAGCCTATGGTGCTCACTGGCATTTCTCGACATTGGAGACTTCACGACGGTCAAAGAGAACCTCGAGCTTCTAATGAAATTTCAGAGAATCGATGGAAAGATCTATCATGAACTCACTACCAGCAACGTTGTTCACTATGACGCCGCCGACTCCACTCCCCTCTTTCTTTACACGATGTATAAGTATTGTGTGCAGAGTGGCGATATTGGATTTGCCAGGAAAAACTGGGATAAAATTGAGAAAGCTCTAGAGTACTGTTCAAAAACCGATTCAGATGGTGATGGTCTAATTGAAAACACCGTTGCTGGCCACGGCTGGGTCGAAGGGGGAAAACTGTACGGCGCAAAAGCCTCATTTTATTTGAACTGCATATGGATTGCAGCTCTCAGGGGCATAGAAATTCTTTCCAGTTATCTTGGAGAGGAAAGGGTTAAGTCTCATTTGCCAGATCTTCAGAGACGATGCTTGATAGGCCTCGAAAAACTATACGATCCTGAGATGGGTTTTGTTCTGGGAATAGATGAATCGGGAAAGCAGATGAAATTCAGAACGATTATGTCTTCAATGGGTTCGATATTCGACTGTGTGCCTAACGAAAGAATCTCCGCCCAAATAGAAGATCTGGCTAGTGATGACTTCTCCACTGACTGGGGGGTAAGAATAATAGGAAAGAGTTCAGGGATATTCAATCCTAAAGGCTATCATGAGGGAAGCGTCTGGCCTTTATTTACCGGTTGGGCTGCCCTGGCTCAGTTCAAACTTGGGGCAGATCTAGACGCATACAATCACATGCTGGCCAATCTATACATGTATAAGGACTTCTCATCAGGGTACATTCCAGAAGTTCTGAATGGGCAGACCTACGAACTGTCCGGGATATGTCCTCATCAGGCCTGGTCTGAAACAATGGGATTTCAACCATTCTACGAAGGTGTACTTGGCTTCGCTCCAAACATAATCGAGGGTATCATTGACTTTCAGCCCTCAATACCGTTGAACCTCAGGAGAGTAGAAGCTCCCTGTCTAGCATTGGGGAGCAACTGCCTCGCGTTGTCATATGAATGTACGACACTGATTGATGACAGGGTAGAAGTAACGCAGCATTTCGAAATACACATGCCGGAAGAAATTTCTGTCCGTTTCACACCCTGGATACCCAAGTATTCAAGTGGTGTTAGGATTTCTGTCAACAACAACCCGCTTCCTGTAAGAACCCTTGACGGAATCACATCAAAGAGAGTTGAACTCGACAAAAGTATATCGGGAAAGAAGCTAGACATTTCGATTACTTATACAGCTCCGTTCTTGATCTTTCCAGTTGAACCACAGCTTACTAAAAACAAAAAGAGTTCACAACCCAGGATAATAGCAATCAGAAGAATGTTGGAATCTGACTGCTGGCAGCTGATTGTTAGATCACCGGGAAAGACCTCTTCCATTCCTATTATGGCATCCGGGAAGATCGAAGCCGAGAACGCCGATATTGTGGGCAACGAACTCATTGTGAAGGGTAATAAGAGCATTTCATACAAAACGGTGACTGTTCTTTTAAAGGCTTATTCACGAAATGCATAAAGACAGTATAGCAAAAAGGCGACAACTGTAGATCCACCTCTGCTGAGAGAGAGAGAAGTCTGATAGTATGTGGTTGTGGTGTCGATGAGAAATCGCCTACTTAATGAAGCCTGCAGTGTTTTCACTTCGTTGAATTTCCTACTAGATGCTCTTCTGGCTCATTGCCAGATAATGAAAACTTGAGCCTTAGTTTTGTACTGAGCTCAATCTGCAAGACCTGCTAGGAGAGACGCGCCCACTTAATTTTGCGTTGTCAGCTCAGGATTTGGCTGGCAAGATAAAAAAGAGCACTTCATAAGTTGGCATCTGCCTCCTTCTACAGGTTTGGCCTATCTCAGCACCAGCGCTTTAGGGAGGTGGAAACACAATGAAGCCAAGACTGATATCTTTGGCACTCTTCTTAATTAATTGTACTGTTCTTGACGGCCTCATGCATCTTCAGGAGTAATCAACCACCTGTAATCGAGAAAGAATCCTCCGAACCTTCTGGCGACACTCTTGATGTCTGCATTACATTTGAGTGGATCGGTTATGACGACGATGGCTACGTCTCTTTGTATCAGTATAGAACAGATGGCGGAGAATGGGTTGATCACGATACAAAGACCATTACACCTGGTGCGGTTATCAAGAAGGAGATCATACTTTTGAGGTCAGGGCGAAAGATGACAAAGGGCTTTCTTCTGAACCGATAATCTGGACTTTCACTTTTCTCTTATTTGAACCCTATTTGAGAGACTTCGTCTTTGTGAGTGGGGTTCTTTCACCATGGGAGATACCTGAGGAGACGGCTTTAACATGAAGAAAACAACCCATCAGGTTGAACTCACGTACGATTTCTTTGTAGGGGGAAGTATCCAGTTACTTTCAACGAGTACAATGAGTTCTGCGTAGATAAGGGAGCCGTAATCCCCTCCGATGAAGGCTGGGGAATGGGCAGCAGGCCCGTAATCAATGTGCCATGGTGGATGGCAATAGAATACTGCAACTGGTTGAGTGAAAAGGATGGTCTGCTTCCTGCCTACATAAGACATTGCGAAGTCAACGAAGGTCAGTTGCTCGATTCGGAGGGGAAGTTAACGACGGACATTACAGAAGTACTGGGATACAGATTGTTGACGGAAGCCAGAGGGAATATGTCGCACGAGGAGGTAAACATAACTCCGAATACAAGTGGTCTGGAAGCGATAACCCTTCACTAGTAGCCTAGTACGATTACAACTCTAACGAGAAGACACAACCGGTTGGCCGGCTCGAACCAAACGCTCTCGGCATTTTTTGACATGAGCGGTAACGTGCTTGAGTGGTGCACCGACTTCTAATCTGAAAATACCGCTTCTCAAAAAACAAACCCGTACGTTTCCAGCGGAACTCACCGGATCAGTCAGGCGTTTGCTGGACCTTTCCTGAGAAAAACATCCGAGTTTCTTATCGGTTCCCTACAATTCCCATAGATCTCGGAAGCATAGCTGGGTTCAGAATCGGTAGAATTGCTCAGTAGCGATACTTATGAACTTGCATTGGAAGATGAAGAGTAAAGAGGAACAATGTGACAAGAACAGTTTGGTCCTGATTAACTGCCAGCGAAAGGGGGTTATTGAGAGATGAGACGATTCTTGATACTGTTACTAATAGTTATGTTTGCAGTGATACTCGCAGGGTGCAAGAAACCCAGGGAAGACCAGCCGCCTGTTCTCCAGAAGATCGGTGGATCTGAAGGAGCAATTGATCATTCAGAGAACGTTCTCGAGTGGAACGCAACGGATCCAGACGGCACTATTGCGAAGTACTACGTCAACGTCGATGAAGCAGGCTGGGATGACTACGGACTGGAAACAGAATACGTCTGGAATGATTACGGAACTGGAGTTCATTCATTTGAAGTGAAGGCCGAAGACAACGAAGGAGCGTATTCTAATATCATCTCCTGGAATTTCGTTGCCATTGAAGAGATGAGATTTGTTGCAGGCGGTACATTCACGATGGGAGACTCTTGGGGAGACGGATACGAGAATGAATTACCTCTGCACGAAGTAACTCTAGATTACGACTACTACATTGGAAAGTATGAGGTCACCTTTGATGAATTCGATGCTTTCTGCGACGACTTGGGCAGAACAAAACCCAAAGATTTCTCCTGGGGCAGAGAAAGGAGACCAGTGATTTCCGTTTCCTGGTATGACGCAATTGCCTACTGCAACTGGTTAAGCGATAAGGCGGGACTGGCAAGAGCGTATGACGACAACGGTAATCTGCTCGATCTTTCAGGCGGCATGGCAGATAACCCGTCTGAAGTAATTGGGTTTCGCTTGCCCACGGAAGCCGAGTGGGAATACGCTGCAAGGGGTGGAGATTCAGAGTCATTATTTAAGTACTCAGGAAGCAATGATCCCGATGAAGTCGCATGGTACAGAGAGAATGCTCACAATGACACTACGGATAGCCTTTCAACATGGCCAGTCGGAGAGAAGGAACCCAACGGATTGGGAATACACGACATGAGTGGCAATGTGTTCGAATGGTGTACTGAAACCTTCCAGGAATACACTGCTGACTCAACTACAAATCCCTACGTCCCAATAGACGGCAGCAAGGACTTCATAATCAGGGGAGGTAGTTACTTCAATATCGCAAGACCCCTGAGGGTACCTTATCGAGAGGAAGTGAATGGAGAAATCGGAATATATGTTGTTGGTTTCAGGATCGTAAGAACCGACAAGTAACAAAGAAACCCTCAGCGTTCTATTCTCAAACAAGGCATCCGAGTTGACAAATCAGCCAAAGGCGTTGCTCGCTTATACAACGATATATTGAAATAGCCGGCTGCCGGTTCTTTCTGCTTTGTGAGCATAATCATGAAGAAGGTGTAATCGCTGCCAAATAACCTTGGGTCATTATTGACAATAGGAATCGGCAAGAATTGGCGTGAAATCTTTGTCTAATTTTCTATTTCACAATAGTGCTTCTCAAGAACTTCAGCTCTTAGACTAGGCAGACTTGGAATATCTGTTGCCGGATTCACATCTCGCAGTTGGCCGAGCGATATGAACCCACGAACTTGAAGTAACTGCAGCGCCCGCTGATCGCTTCTACTGCTTCCCTTACATGTTTTCTGGCTACTGTTCCTTCAAAATCTACAAAGAATAGATAGTGCCACATCTCCTTCTTGAAAGGCCTTGACTCTATCTTTGTCAAATTCAGACCGCGGTTCGACAACTCACCAAGGACATTGAACAAAGCGCCGGGCGAATGTTCTGTGGTGAATATTATTGAGGTCTTGCATTCCCCAGAACATTCCATGGCCTCTCCTCCCATTAAGAAGAACCTAGTTGTATTTGTTTCGAGATCTTCGAAATTTCTCCTCAAGATATTCAGTCCATAGGTCTTGGCTGCTAACTCACTGGCTATTGCGGCCGTGAAGGGCATCTCTGAAGTTGCTAGGTCCCTGGCTGCACCGGCAGTATCATAATACTCCTTTGCCTCCATGCCCTCTTCTTCTATGTGTTCAGAACACTGCGCAAGCGCCTGGTGATGAGAAATCACGAATCTCACGTCCTCAATTTTCAGTCCTTCTGGCGCCATCAGGCAATGTTCAATTCTAAGCATGACTTCTGCATGGACGAAGAGCTCGCTTTCTATGAGGGCATCATATGCCGGAATCACGGTGCCAGCCAGCGAGTTTTCCACCGGCAGCATCGCGTAGTCTACCTTCTCTTCGCTTACAAGTTTCAGCATCTCCCGAAACGATCTGCATGGAATAGTAATGGGTGATTCCCCGGACAACTTTCTTATAGCCTGTTCTGAATGAGCGCCGTGTTCGCCCTGAAAAGCGATACTCTTTTTCTTCAAAGAACTCCCCCGATTAACAGATAGTTGTCTACCTCAATCGCGTAAAGTCTTACTGGCCTACAGAATCCAGATTCAGAATCTGGCTACAATCCATGATTAGGAGGCAGCACTGAGACGATAATCTACCTACATATATTATAGCTCAAAGAGTGCCACATGGTACTGTTACGGCCCAACAGAAAGACCTGCAAGTGCGACCGGATTTCCAGTTCTGGTAACACTGGTCAAGAGAGAATCTCGAAGACTTATTGGATTTAGTCTTGGTCATGTTAGCATTGAGAGCGAGTTTAAGTGCTCAGTATCGTTGCATTGGCAAATAAGAGTGAATTACCGGTTTCAAACCAGGAAGTATCCGATGAAGCGAATCATCTTTCTTTCTGTTTTGGTCTTAATCGTTCTAATGCTTACTTCATGCTGGCCCGGATCTTTTCCAATCGTTCCAAAAACTCTGTTGATAGACGACGTCCACAACAACTTCTACCATTCCAGTTCTACATTTGATTTTGAAGAAGAGTACGAGGAGCTCATCTCGGAATTCCAGATGAAGGGTTATTCTGTGAGCCTTGCATCGGATGTGGGGTTTCTTCCGGAAAACTATGGAACAGTCCTCATTGCAGTCCCCACGACACCATTTTCTGCTGCCGAGAAATCGAGTCTTTCGGCACTTCTCAGTCGCGGGGGAAAAGTGATTCTATTAGGAGAATGGTACGATTACTATGATAATGCACCCCTGAATGCCATTACCAGTTCAATCGGGGCAGATATTCAGTTCAACAACAACGAGCTTAAGGACAATATCAACAACTTTGACGCTGTTAATAGCTGGATCACAACAACCAAGTTCGAATCTCATCTTCTTACTTCCGGTCTTGGCAAAATTGCATTATTTGCAACTTGCTCACTAAATGTGGGTTATGATGCAGTCATAATCGCCAGAGCCGAGTCAACAGCATTCACACCAGTTGTATATGAAGCAAACTCAATGATGAGAACCCCTGCAGGCCCTTCTTTTTCGCAAGGTTCTGAATCTCAAGTAGTTATTGTAGTTCCATTTGCCGCGGCGGCAAATATCGGATTCGGGAAAGTCTTCGCAATTGGCGACTCTAACATCTTTTCAGATGATTCAGAGTTATATGTACCCGGAGATTATATCGACATTTTTGATAACAGAAGACTGCTTCGAAATGTAATTGATTGGTAGATTTTTGTGTCTCTTTGAAATCATTCTAACAGGCTAAGCGCAATCAAAGACGCACAAAACGAACAAAGTCCCGAATTTGCATTTGATCGGGGCGTTGCTTTCAAGCTTTTTTCGAAGAGATCGCTTAACAGAAGGACTAGCGAGCTTTCGAGGGAATGATTTCGCTCGGAAATTGTTGAGTTCTAAAAGATATCTTCTATTGACGAATACAGCTTCTCATACTTGGAGGAGAAGCTCTTGTACTCTGCGTTAAGTTCCAAGTCTGGCAGGATCTTGACTGCCTTGTTTCTTTCTTCCGTTACGGCGTCAAGCTTCTCGATATCTGAATAGTCACAATCTGCGGTCATGGCCATAAGAGCATCTCCGTATGATGCATCGATGTCCTTGAAGACGTGCAGTTCCCTTCCTGTTATGTTTGCCACAACTTGAAGGAGAAGACCGCAGGCTGCCATGCCCCCAAGAACATGAATTACTTGTGGAACATGTGATACTGTCTCCAATCTCCTTATCAATAGATCGATTTCGTAACCAAGACTCTCCAAAGAAGCTTTAATAAGTGATTGTTTGTCATTCGTTTTCTGAAGACCGAAAATCACACCCTTGGCTGACGGATTGTCGTAGGGAGCTCTAGCGCCATCGATGTATGGGAGAATTATGATCCCCGTTGGACCATAGTCACTTTCTCCGACAATCTCAGACTGGAGCAGCTCTCTCATCCAGCCGACAAATCTCCCTCCAGAGGAAGTGGCTGCACCAAGTCTAAATGTGCCCTCAAGAATTGATACGCCCGGAGCGAAACCATCTAGAAGATGGAATCCTTTGGTTGTAAATAACGTACTCGTAGTAGATCCAAAAACGACGACCAAATCACCGGGATTTATTCCGCCACAGGCCATCGCCTCTCCGTTTATGTCACACGCACCGGCAACGACCGGAATTGCTTCTTTCAAACCTGTCTCCCTAGATGAAGATGCATTTACGCTGCCGACAATGCTGAGAGGCCACGAAAGACCGGGGAACTTGTTCTCATCTAAACCCGCTTTTCTAATGATTTCTCTGGGTAAATCACGGGTTTCAAAATCAAGCAATCTTGTTCCGGCAGCCGTGGGGAAATCCCAAGCAGTCTTTCCTGTTAGGCGTCCAGAAACGAAGTTGTTGCTTTCAACGAAACGAAAGGTTTTCTCGTAGGTTTCCGGTCTATTCTCCTTTAGCCACAGCGTCTTTGGGATTACAGAATGGGTTGTAAACTCTCCTCCAAGATGATTCTTTAGGTATTCCTTCCCGAAAGAATTGTTCAGCCTTTCAATCTGATCTGTCGCTCTTGTATCTATTCCATATAGGATGGCGTTGTATAGGGGCCTCAATTCATTGTCAACCGGAACGAACGTACCACAAACTGAACTGATGCAGAGGCCTTTAATTCTCTTTACATCGTTGCCTCGACAGATAGATTCCAGAGCCTTCCCGAAGCCCAACCACCAGTTCTTTTCTGCCTCTACTTCAAAGAAACCCTCTTCCGGGCTTACGACAACACTTTCAACCCTGGATCGCCCTACAATATTCCCCTTTTCATCGAGCAGAGTTGCCTTTATTGAAGAAGTCCCCATGTCTACGCCAAGATACAAAACACTCACCTCAATCAAAAAACAGACGCCCGTCTTCACGGGCGTCTGTGCTTTTCAGTTACTCTGGAAGATTCGACTTGTCAATTAATGGAGCATCCGCGTATATTATCTTTCTTCCGGCCGCTTCTGCTGGGTCCATTCCCTGAACGATCTTGTCGATTATTTCTGCAGCCGTTGAAGCCATACCTTCGAAGGGTTGAGCAACCGTGGCCGTCATATTGCCACTTGCGATTCTTCTAAAGGTTTCTTCATTTCCATCGGCTCCGACTATCAGAGCGTCTGTTATTCCATATTCAGTGAGAACATCGGCCGCAGCATAAGCTAGCTGATCAAAAGCACACCAGACACCGTCAATCTCGTCCCCATACTTGAGGGCAAAGGTCTCCATTGCAGATCTAGTATCGTCCATAAACCTCGCGGATGCAACCACGCTGTATTCAGCCAGAACGTTTATTCCCGGGTATTCTGTTAGAACTACATCCAGAACGGATCCTCTTCTTCTGGTTCCGTAATGCTTCACAAACTTGATGACGATTATGTCGCCATTACCGCCTAGAGAATCCACGAGATAAGTGGACATCTTCGCTCCGATAACGAAGTTGTCTGAAGTGATGTCTGCAACTACTCCATCGACGTATCCGGAGTCGATTGTAATTACGGGAATTCCAGCGTCAAACGCCTTCTGAAGAGCATCGATAACGACATTTGGATGACCCATTGCCAAAACGATTGCGTCTACTTTCATCTGGACCAGATTCTCGATCTGAGTTGATTGTGTTTCATCTGATCCCATCGAATTCAGCTGGACAAGATCCCAGCCCTTTTCACTGCAGATTTTCGCGAATTCATTCAGAACTCTTGCCTGTGATTCAGAAGAGAAATTTGTCGCAATGAAACCAATCTTCACTGCAAGCATCGATGCCGAGATCATAATCGTTACTAATAGAACAGCAAACAACCTTTTCACTTTAACTGCCCCCTTTATTCTCCTTCCAGCTTCTTTGCCTGGATAGAAGTTATGGTAACCGAAAGAATTATTATTGCTCCCTTTGTAATATCCTGCATGTAGTAGGGCGCCCCTGCCAATGTCATTCCGTTGTTCAAGACACCGATCATAAGGGCCCCAATAAATGTTCCAAAAGGGCTGGCCCTTCCCACGCTAAGAACCGTCTCGCCAAGGAGTGCCGCAGCGAAGCCATCCATCATGAACCCCGTAGCTCCTTCAGGATTGGCCGCACCAAGTTTTGATGTCAGAAGAATTCCGGTGAATGAAGCGCCCATGCCGGAGAGGACCAAGGCGAGAGTCTTGTACTTATCAGTATTTACGCCGGCCAATCTAGCTGCCATCTTGTTCGCCCCTGTGGCCTGCATGTATTTGCCGATCTTCATGTTATTTATCATCAAATGCGCGGCGAATACTACTATGAGCATAATGATTACGAGTGACGGAATAGGCCCAATATCGCCCCTACCCAACGCAAGGAAAGATTCCGGCATCTTGCCGTAGAATGAAACTCCCTTTGTGTATGCGTAAATTAGTCCAGTAGCGATTATCCCCGTTGCCAGAGTGGTTATGAGAGAAGGGATTCCAACCTTTGTTACAAGCAATCCGGCGACTATTCCAAATGCCGCTCCAACGGAAAGCGATATGATGATTGCTAGGAGGGGATTCATTCCAGAGATGATTAGTCCAGCGACTATTACGCTTGTAAGACTCGCTACATGGGCAAATGATAAGTCGAGTTCCCCAACTATTAGACACATTGTGAAGCCTTCGGAAATAATTGCTAGAAGCGCAATCTGTCTCAAGATGTTCAGGAGGTTTCTCACCTGAATAAATCCGGAAACGAATGAAGCGAAAACCACAAATACAACGATCAGAGCGATTATCGTGCCGAACTTCGTTAGGATTTGCTGAAAATGAATCTTCTTTTCTGTCATGACTTCTTCTCCCCTATCATCAAGGCGAGGATCTCTTCTTCATCGAAAGGAGGAACAAACTCACCCAGTATCTTGAATCCCTTCATTACGTATATCCTGTCGGAGATCGCAACAAGTTCACGTAGATCGGAACTGATAAACCAGATCCCTGCACCACCCTTGGCAAGACTTCCCATTATATTGTAGATCTCGGTCTTCGCATCAACATCGATGCCCTGAGTTGACTCATCAAATATCCACACCGCAGCATTTTCTCCCATCCACTTGCCCACAGAGACTTTCTGCTGATTTCCACCGCTGAGAGTCCTTACGGATTGTTCGGGCGAAGTGACTTTGATTGAAAATCTCTTTATGGCCTTGCCTACGTATTCCTTCACGTCCTTTCGCACCGTGAATCCCATTTTAGATAGTGAAGAGAGATGCGGAACTACCAGGTTCTCCTTCACGGACATCTGAACGAAGAGACCTTCGGCACGTCTGTTTTCCGGTATCATGGCTATTCCCTTTCTTACACTCTGTCCGGACGACTTCGAGATGAACCGGTTTCCATTGAGAGTAATCTCCCCCGATTCGTACTTCACGCCAGAAAAGATCGCTTTGGCAAGTTCGGTTCGGCCGGCGCCGACGAGACCTGCAAATCCGACAATCTCACCCTCTCTAATCGAGAACGAGATATTCGAGAACTTCGATCGGCTGCTGGAATAGTCCTTCACAGAAAAGACTTCTTTACCTATCTCGGTTTTGGTTTTGGGGTACTGGTTTTCCAGGTCCTTCGATATCATCAGTGAGATCAACTTTCTCTCACTAACCTGATCTCCGTTTTCGATTGTAGATACTTTCTTTCCATTTCTTAGTACGGTTATTCTATCTGAGAGCTCAAGAACTTCCGAAAGATGGTGGGAGATATAGAGAATTGTCATTCCTTTTCCCCTCAAATCCCTGATAAGTTTAAAGAGTATCTCGATCTCCTTTATACTCAGGGGAGCAGTAGGTTCATCAAAAACGACTATCTTTGGATCTCTGAAAAGGACTTTCAGTATTGTGAGCATCTCCTGCTGACCGCTGCCTAGCTGCTTTGCAGGAAGATTCATATCAACATCGAGCTGATACTTGGATATGAACTCTCTTGCTTTCGAAATCATCGCTCTTCTCTTCAGGAACCCTGCCTTCGTCTCTTCTAAACCAAGGAAGAGATTCTGATACCCAGAAAAGTGCGGTACGAGTTCCCTTTCCTGATGAACTACGCCTATGTGCTTTGAGGCATCCTTCGGCGAATGGAAGTGCATCTCCTCTCCTTTAAGAGAAAAGTGGCCTGAGGTCGGTCTGTAGACTCCCGCGAGAATCTTCACCAGTGTTGATTTACCAGCACCGTTTTCGCCAACTAAAGAGTGGATCTCTCCGGCTTCAAGATCCATGTTGACGGAATCAAGAGCGACAACTCCAGGGAACTCCTTTGTCAGCTCTTGAATTTCAAGGATTTTCATGGCAGTTTCTCCCTCACAAACTTCGCCTTATCCATGAACTCCTTAGCCCTCTTCGGGTCTACTGGCTTAAATGTGTCACCATCTACTTTGACGCTAGTTCCCATGATTATGCCATCGCCTAACGTTAACATTTTTTTCACATTGTCTATTGTAGTTCCTGTGCCTATGATGACGGGTCTTCCCACTGACCCTTTTCTCGCCCCTATGAGATCCTGTTCCGGGATCTCGCTGCCTGCAGTTGTACCTGCAAGGCATACAGCATCTGCCAATCCGAACTTGACCGCTCCTCGCGCTATGTCCTCGAGCCTTCTTCCACCCAGTGGCTCGGTGTGACCGCTTATGTTTGCGAAAACTTTAAACTCCCCACTAATGGAAGTCTTCAGTCGCTGAAGCTTACCTGCGTCGGGATCGACTATTCCCCAATCGCCGACATAGACCCATGAAAGAAATATTCTCACAAAATTGGCTCTGACCGCGGTCCCTATAGAAATCGCCGCTTCGGGATCTGCCAATACTGAAAGTCCAAAAGGTCTTTCGACCGCCTTCGTGGCTTCGCTTATAAGTACACTCATCGCTGCAACAGTGACCATTGGAACGTTGGCTAGGTACGGCCTGTCTCCTTCATTGCTGAAACTCACACCGTCAAAACCCGCTTCGAGTAGGGCTTCGGTATCTCTCAGCGTGACGTCCATAATCTTCTTCATTCCACCTTTTGAATCATAGAGAGGTGACCCGGGAAGTGGCGGAAAGTGTACCATCCCGATTATTGGCTTCTTCACTCCAAACATCTCTTCTAAAACATTCACAATCCTTTACCTCCGTTTTCGAGAATATATTTACATGTCTCCGAATCGGTAACCAGATAATTCACGATTCCCTTCTTTATTGCAGCATTCACACTTCTAATCTTTCTGGAACCTCCTCCAATTCCAACTCTGTTCTTTATTCTCAGCAGCTTTTCGAAAGGAATGGCTATCATGCGGTGGTTGAAATCTATGTCCATCTCTTCTCCACTGCCGTCAATAATTCTTCCCACGATGTCCCCCACTGCACCCAATCCTTTGATCTCTTCAACGATACCGTTATGATCAACTATTGAGGGAAAAATGCTGCATTCGATCTCTGGTCCTATTGAAAATATCGCCGTATCGAGCTCATCCCACATCTGAGATATTGCGGAAATCTGCGGTTCGCTGAGAAAAACCCTCTTTGCTTCTTCACTGCTCACTATAGCCGGAGCAAGAAGAAGCTGGAAAGTACATCTTAGTATAGAGGCCATAGAACCGACCAATTTGTTCGTTTCGTTCTGAAGATTCTGCAGCCCCCATCCACCCATCAACGGTATAAGTTGAAGTCCTGGGACACTCTTCTCGCCGTCAAAAGACTCTATCATCTCACAAATGCTTCCTCCGGCACCAATTCCCACCTTGCACCCAGGTGAGACAACGTCAAAGAACAATTCACTGGTCTTCTTTCCCAGCAACTTCTTTATGTGCCAGTCGTCTCGATCGACAGGTGTCTCGACTACAATGGCTCCTTTAAGGCCATATTTACCTTTCAGAGCATCTTCCAACTGCGTGACTCTATTCTGGATATTTGTGATCTGAACCTTGACAATTCCACTTTCTATGGCTTCCTGGAGAATCCTAGATACCGTCGGAACAGAGATCTTGAGAGTCTCTGCAATTTCCCTCTGGGAACACTTCTTGAAGTAGTACAACTCAGAGATCTTTATCATTAGCGACGGCGAGTACATAAATGCCTCCTGCAAATTATTGCTGAAATTTGTTTCACACCAATTCTACATTTTGCTTTATTAACTTCAAAACGAGAAATGCGGAGCAATCTTCGATTAATCGATCTTAACCGCCCTTCTTCACTTATAATCATTAATCTTCGATTTTCCACGAGTTTGAATTTCGGTGAGAAAGAATTGAATCGAGTTTGCAGGGCTTAATCTTAAAGGGCAGTAAAGAGTCTTCCAGCATTGTAGCATCTGCATTCTCACACTTCTTGTTTAATGCTCAAATCTACGGCCTAACAATCAGGGTTTCTTCTTGAAGAGATGGCATGGCAAATGATTCGTAAATAGATCATTCCTTTCCCATTGTTTTGGTCGATTGAGGCGTGAAGTGAATCACTAATATTCTGGCTTTAGTGCAACGTAAACTCTTTTGTTCAATCAACAGTCTGACAGTTGTGGGGAAAATCACAGATTGTCTGCTTGATCTGTCAAGTGGCGTGGTAGATAACGCTTTAGCTCACGTTTAGCGTTTTTCGTTCGTTTGTTCCAGACAAAAGCTTAACAAGTGATTAGAGAACAATGCAAGAGAGACTATCTTACGGGGGATCGTCAAATGAATTTGAAACCTTTGATTCTGCTGTCTTTAGTACTTATTCTATTTACCTTCGTTTCAGCAAAAGCGGAAATGCCGACAAGCAACTACGAAGAAGCAAGTGAAGTTGCAAGGCAAGCGTATATCTTCGCTTTTCCTATGCTTGAGAACTACAGAACTATGGTTCTCCAGGCAGTTATTCCAAATTCATTCAACAAATTCGAACATCTTCAAGGATTACTGAGACCGGAGTTCGGAGAAATAGTAAGACCAAACAACGATACGTTGTTCTCGGCTGCATGGCTTGATCTGAGGAACGAACCGGTAATAATAGAGATTCCAAGCATCTGTGAAAGATATTTCTCAGTCCAATTCATCGATATGCACACACATAACTTTGCATATGCAGGAACCAGAACCACCGGTTGCAGGAAATTGACAGTAATGATCAGTGGCCCATCCTCTTTCGTTGAGATTCCCAACGAAATCGATGAGGTGTTCACCAGCGAAGGAAATTTCGTCTTCTGCATAGTAAGAATTTCCGTAAACCCTGAGTTAGAAGGTGATATCAATGCCGTCTCAAAGATTCAAGACAGCTTCAAAATCAGACCTTTTGGAGCCTTCCGCGGTAGTGAAACTTCTTCAGCTGTCGAACCGATAGCCTTTCCGCCGTTCAGTCAGGAAAAAGCTGAATCGGCAGGTTTCATTTCGTATTTGAACTTCCTTCTTGGACAGCTTGAGATACATCCATCTGAAAAGGCTCTTATTGAGCGTTTTGGTTTAATCGGCATAGGCCCAAACCTTCCATTTAATGAGAACAACTTGCAACCAGAGATGATCACCGCGATTGAAAAGGGAATTGAAGATGCGATGAGTATTATACTCCGGCCGTCTGAGAAGCTGGGAGTCACAAAGAACGGGTGGAATTTAACGAAACGGAAATTCGGAAATCGGCAGCAAATGCAGGGAAAATACGAGATTAGGGCGGCAGCAGCATATGTAGGTCTGTATGGAAACGATCTCGAAGAAGCATATTACACCATAAGCTACGTCGATGCCGACAATAAAGCATATGACGGCTCAAAGTACGATTACAAGATTCATTTTGAAAGCCGTGAAATACCTCCCATAGAACCCGGTGGATTCTGGTCCATTGCAATGTACGGTGATGACCAGTTCATGGTTCCCAACCCGATAGACAGATATTCCATTGGTGATCGGTCGAGATTGTCATTCAACGATGACGGGTCTCTCGACATCTATATCCAGCATGATTCGCCCGGCGCTGATCTCGAAAGTAATTGGCTCCCTGCTCCTAATGGACCTTTTTCTTTGTCCTTAAGAATGTATCTGCCTTCACCAAGGGCTCTTGATCCTCTATATTGTCCTCCAGGAGTGGAGAAAGAAAAACCGTGAGATTAGTCTGTTATGTCTTATGGTCTTTACCTACGGCTCTTCTTTTATATGATCTCTAAGTTACTACGGGCATTCGTAGAAGGTAGACTGCTGTCCAAGTCTTTTTGGAGAAAGCGCTTTTCAAAGGAATCTTTCTTGTTAGCGAAACCCCGTTCCTGATAGTTTTGCACTCATTTTTCTGACTCTCACCTTTCGATTATTATCCGATTTCATCTCTCAAAAACCTAATGGTAGAGAACTCAAATCTTTGATGATGAGAAGAAATGTGAAGGCTTGAAATGAAACAGATAACCTGGATAACACCCATGAAGTCAACGAAGTAGTTCCTGAGTGGAATTCATCCCTTTGAAGTGAAGATGAACTATCCAACGAAAAAGTCGGTTTCAAGAGCTGTAAATCATATAGGAAAAGGTCTTTTGTGATCTTAAAATACAACAATGCCTTACTATGCTATTATTAAACTGTTGAATGGTTTGAGGTGAACTTCTTGAACAGAATCGGACTTTGCATAGGCTCAAGCACAATTTCCTGGTATGATGGGCAAACACCCAGGCGACTCCTGCACGAAGGAAATCCACTGAAAGTACTCAAGAGCTTTCTTCCAGAGATTCTTGAAACAGGCTTGGTTGTAGCAACAGGAAAGAAGGGAAGAAAACTGTTGAATCTCCCCCAGATCCCCGAAGTTGAAGCTACTGAATTTGCCTACAAAGAACTGAAAAGCAAGTATGGAGATCATGAGGCAATTGTGAGCGTGGGCGGAGAGAATTTCACCCTGTATAAGCTCAACGATAAGGGAAACATTACTGCCGTCTTTACAGGCAGTAAATGCGCTTCAGGAACAGGTGAGTTCTTTCTCCAGCAACTGAAGCGAATGGATATCGGACTGGATGCCGCAAACGCAGTGGAAACAGACGAGATTTACGAGCTTTCTTCAAGGTGTACCGTGTTTTGCAAGAGCGACTGTACACATGCTCTCAATAAAGGAACTCCTAAAGAATCGGTTCTCAATGGTCTTGGAAAGGTCATGTCTGACAAGATCGGTGAACTCATGCACAAAGCTGGAGTAAAAAAGATACTTCTAGTCGGTGGAGTAACAAAAAACCGGCTTATGCTGAATCACCTGAAAGAAATCGCAGAAATTACCATACCAGATGAGGCTCTCTTCTTCGAGGCCTTCGGCGCTTATCTACATGCTAATATTCTCGAAGAAATCGAGATAGAGAAAGAAAGTGTCTTCAAGGAAGGAGTAATGACTTTCCCCAAGAACGAATCCCTTTCGAAGTTCGTCAACATGGTCGATTTCAGGGAGATGCCTTTCAAGACAGCTGAAAGTGGCGATTTTTGCATTCTTGGCGTGGACGTTGGCTCAACTACGACCAAGGCGGTGGTTATGAGAGCCAGAGACAATGCCATTCTAGCGAGTTCATATCTCAGGACTATGGGAGATCCAATAAACGCTACCCGCCAGTGCCTTGAAGAGATTCGTAGTTCACTCGATGTTCCTGTGGAGATAATTGGTCTCGGGGTCACCGGTTCCGGAAGGAAGATAGTGGGACTTTACTGCGAGACAAGCGCCGTTTACAATGAGATTATGGCTCACGCTAGGGCTGCCTCATTCTTCGATAGAGAAGTCGATACGATATTTGAAATTGGCGGCCAGGATGCCAAGTACACTTTCTTATCCAATGGCGTTGCCCTGGACTACGCAATGAACGAAGCCTGTTCTGCAGGTACAGGTTCATTTCTCGAAGAGTCTGCAAAGGAATCTCTAGACATAGATTACAGAGAAATTGGAGAGTATGCGCTTGAAGGTCAGTCTCCCCCAAACTTCAGTGATCAGTGTGCGGCCTTTATCAGCAGCGACATAAAAACGGCGATCAACGAAGGCATCTCTAGAGAAGATATCTGCGCGGGCCTGGTTTATTCTATCTGTCTGAACTACACAAACAGAGTAAAAGCAATGAGACCAGTTGGGAAAAAAGTCTTCATGCAGGGAGGTGTATGTCTCAATCAAGCTGTCCCCGTGGCAATGGCGGCAGTTACAGGAAAGGAGATAATAGTTCCTCCTCATCCTGGACTCATGGGCGCATTTGGTGTATCACTCATGGTTAAGGAAAAGCTTCAAGCGGGCCAGCTGGAAGAAGAGCGCTTTGAGCTGGGTGCCTTGATCTCAAAAGAAGTTCGCTATCTCAACACCTTCATTTGTGACGGTGGGGCAGAGAAATGCGACAGGAAGTGTCCAATCCGCATAATTGAAGTTGGAGGGAAGAAGTTCCCCTTCGGCGGCGCTTGCAACAAGTATGAAAATGTTCGTCTTAACCTTCCCATAAACAGAAACGAATACATATATACTACCGATAGAGAGAAAATAGTCTTTGAACCGCCAGAAGAAAAGGGCCTCGAGACTATAGGAATCAGCAAGTCTCTATCTATGAATACTCTCTTCCCCCTGTTCTCAAATTTCTTCAGCAGTCTCGGGTTCAGAATTGTCGTACCGGAAAAGTCCGACCCCAGGGGCTGGGATAGAAAGAAATCGGAATTTTGTTTTCCAGTCGAACTATCTCATGGTTATATTTATGATCTTCTGGAGAAGAATCCCGACTATTTCTTCATTCCAGCAGTCAAGGGCTTAGAGGTTTCGAATTCCGTTGAAAACTCGGTGTTCTGTCCATTTGTCCAGAGCGAACCGGACTGGCTAATGGGGAGTTTTGAGGAACTCAAGTCGAAAAGAATTTTGACAGATTTCTTCGATTTTTCGCAGGGTTTTGAGAAAGAGAAGGAGAAGTTCGTCTTACTTGCGAAGTCACTGGGAAGGAATCGCAAAGAAGCTTTGACTGCCTTTTCCAATGGAGTTAAATCCTACGAAGACAGTGTAGGAAGGATAAAGGAAATCGGAGACAGATTTCTTGAGAATCTAAAGAAATCGGACTTCGGTGTCGTTATCTTCGGCCGAGCCTACAATGCCTTTTCCAGTGACGCCAATATGGGAATCCCAGAAAAACTCGCTTCACGCGGAATTCCTGTCGTAACTTTTGACGCTCTTCCTTATGAAAACGAAAGATCGTATGAGAAGATGTACTGGGCCTGGGGCGAGATGAACTTGAAAGCGGCCAGATATGTAAAAAACAATCCAAAGCTATTCGCACTCTACATTACTAACTTCAGCTGTGGACCTGATTCGTTCTTAATCTCCTTCTTCAGAGACATTATGGGGAAAAAACCATCCCTGATTTTGGAACTGGATAGTCATACGTCAGACGCTGGAGTGGAGACAAGGATCGAAGCCTTCGCCGATGTAGTCAGAAGCTCCCTCGAAAGGAAGATGGAGTTGGGCGAGAACAAACGGGTGAAGCGGCCAAAACTGCTGACGAACAACGGGACATTCAGTATAGAGCTGCAGGACGGAAGACACATACCCATTACAGATCCTTCGGTCAAAGTAGTCGTTCCCACCATGGGCGAGTTTGCGGCTCAGCTCATGGCGGCGGCATTCGAAAAGGTCGGTATCAACACTCAAGTTCTCTCGAGACCGACTGAACTGGAGTTTCAACTTGGAAAATCCAACTCATTATCTAAGGAGTGTCTCCCTTTTCACCTGACTCTGGGAAGTCTTATTCGTTATCTCGAGGAAAACAAGGACGACGAAAGCATAATCATGTACTTCATGCCCGATACTCGCGGCCCTTGCCGATTTGGGCAGTACAGCAATTACATAGATCTTTGGCTAGACAAGAACAACGCGAGTAATGTTCTCCTGTTCTCTCTCAATTCTGAAAACGGTTATGCGGGCATAGGACTCAAGGCAAAATTGAGAATCTGGGCGAGCATGATTATTGCCGACGAATTCTGCAACGTTGAAAATGCCTTGCTTACACTGGCATCCGACAGAGATGAGGCAGTCAAAGCGAGCAAAGAGGCCCGCAAGATTATACTTGAGAGTGTCAAAAGAGACTCCTTTAGCGAAATGGCCAAGAAACTGGAGGAGATTTGTGAGAATATCTCTCACATTCCTCTAAAAAGCGATTTCGAAAGTGCACCGAAAGTCCTTCTCTCGGGAGAGATTTACGTCAGGAATGATGAATTTTCCAGGAAGTCTCTGGAGCTATTCTTTGCTGACAACGGAATAATCATGCATGCCTCTCCAATCGAAGAATGGATATATTATCTCGACTACATTCTGCTGAAGAGATACGTACCGACCGAACTCGGTCCGCTCAAGAGGGGAACGAAACACGTTGAAATCCTTGTAAAACAGGCATTCGAAAAAAGAATCAAGAAGATTCTTGAAAAGAGTGGACTGTACAAATCACACTTCGTCGACATAGAGTCCATGGTAAACACTTCTAAGGACTTCTTGAATCCGAAGCTTACCGGAGAGGCAATACTGACTCTTGGGGCCGTTTTGTTCGAATCGATAGATGCTTACGATGGAGTTATTTCTATAGGCCCATTTGGGTGTATGCCTACAAGGATCGCCGAAGCTGTTGCTGAAAGAGGTCTGGAACACCTGAGAGAAAGCTCTAGCAAACTCAAGAGGGAGATCTTCAAGATCGCTGGCAACATTCCGATTCTCTTCTTTGAGTCCGATGGGAACCCGTTCACTCCAACGATAGAAAGCCGACTTGAATCGTTTGTGGTGCAGGTGAAGAGAGTTAAATCACTTTCGATGGAACTGGAAAGTCAGGAATTCAAATAATACTCGAGAGATAAGATCTGCGTTGTGATATGAATGATCCATAATTTGGAAACCGAGTTTCCGGTATGAACCAATCCAACTGCTTTTTTCCTCTGAATTTAATTGATTAGCTTTGAGAATTCTCTAGCAGCTATTTGGTTTCCATCTCCTTTTATATTTTATCTATAGCAAACAAAACATAAAGCAAGTACAGAAGCACTGTCCCATTAGCCGCCAAAACTACACCAATGACCAATCCCGGCAAGAGATGAGAGATCAGCATTGAGAGACCGAATGTAATCGCAAGAACATTCAGAATCAGTTGAGAAACGGTCAACTTCACCAGTATCTTCGGAATCTTACCTTTCTGTCGCTCCGTACTGCTCGCCCGCTGTCCAAGAAATTTGCCGATTGAAATCGCTCCACCTAGAATGTTCAGAACACCAACAAGAACGGTCAGAGGATACACTAGAACCTCAGGAATGATACAAGACACGGTTCCCAGTGCTGCGAATAAAAACCCTATTAGGATAACAGGTAGCGACCTGGGAAAGACCCCTATCGGGGTGCTTCCCGAGGCAATCATCTGGATAGCGAAAATCATCATCAGCAGTCCAAGCTGGGCACTTCCAGAAAACGGAAGGAGTCCGAGATTGACTGGAATCAGTAACACGCCCAGAATAATCATAAAAACGCTTGTAAAAAGAATCATAGCTCTGTCGATGGGGAGTTCGACTTCTCCGTCTTTCCTCTCTTTCTCTCTCGGGTAAGCGCTGAATATCCTTCTCAGAACCACTGAGAGATATGCGATTGCGGCTCCATAGATCAGAATGATTATCGCCGTCATCTGAACACTTAACAGGCTCTGATTCCAAAGAAGTATCGAAATGAGAATCGATGAAACGTATGCCACCGTGCTTCCGGCGATCAAGTGTCTGAATATACCACCATATTCGGACCAGACTCTGAGCTTATCCTTCGACAGGATCATTTGAAGAAGCAAGAGAACTCCTCCCGGGCCAAAGAAAAGGAATAGCACAAGCCTGGGAATATCATTGAAGGCATCTGGAATGAAACAGGTTATCGTTCCAATTCCACCAACGATAAGCCCTGACAACACGACAAGCTTTGATCTTTTCAGGTCGCCAAAGGGCGTTTTCCCCATTGAGATGATCTGCAGGGAGAACATCACAAGTAGCAGACCGTAAAGACCGTTCTCATAGTAGGGAAGTCCTCCGGTTGCCACTGGAAAAAGCAGTATCCCCGTAATAAGAAGCATTAGCCCGGCCTCTAATTCATGTTAATTAGATCACAATGCCTAATGAACTTCCAAGCAAAAATGAATCCATCACAACATGAGCAATAAGCTTAATGTTGAAGTAATATCAGCATAAATTATGTCGCTTCCACATGATATTGTGCCCGAGGCCTCTGCTTCATAGTTTCTTTTTAACTACACGGAATTGCTATATTTGATCAGTAGTGCTATCGTCTTTTCTCATAGATAATCGCTGTTCAGCAGCGACTAAGATTCCCCATTCAAAGCTTAATTCACTGTATAATTGGAGCAAATTCGCGCTCTTTGTAGATTCCGTAGTTATCCCAAGAAAGAATGCGCTTTTTACACGGAGGGGATGGAGAATGAAGAAACGCTTTTTGACCGCACTCTCGATATTGGCGATAATCTTCCTTGCATCTGGGTGTCTGTTCTTTGGACTTCCTAATTTGAATGGAAGCTGGGATGTTGTAATGACTTATTCAGGTGGAGCTTCGAAGACAGCTACTTTTCATGTTGAGCAGCACCTAGTTTACAATTACAGGGGCGGATTCTGTCTTGATTCAACCTGTAAAGAGCTTTTTGGGATGATCTCCAACGATCATAAGGTAAATATCAACACCTGGACCTCTGAAAGCGAAATAGATTTTGCTGGAGTCGCTGAGAAAGGAACAATGTCGGGAACCTTCACTAGATTCGAACCTTCAGCCGAAGGAACATGGGAGGCAACTAGACGTTAAGCCGACATATTCGTAAAATCAGCAAGTGGGTAAGAGCTATCTTTATAAAACTGCCTTAGAATCAAGATATTCATCTCACATATTGACCTCTGGAGCCCAAGTCTTATCAAAACGGGTCGAGCACTCTGAGTTATCGCATAATACTCTGTGAGTTTTGACCAAAAAACCTTCAGACCAAATCTGTTATCATCTTCTTGAGTAACTTCATGGAGGCAAAAAATGACAACAATATATCTGATGCGCCACGGCCAGAGTCAGGCAAATATTGAGAGGATATTCGCAAATAGCAATGAAGGTTTCCCGCTTACAAAAGAAGGGATACGGCAGGCCGAAATGGCAGCGCGCTATTTGAGATTAAAAAACATAAGCAGGATATATTCCTCGCCGATATTGAGAGCAATGGAGACATCGAGTATAGTCTCTTCTGAATTGGAAATCGAAGCCACACCCATGAACGAGATCAGGGAGTTTCACGTCGGTGAACTTGAGGGCAAGTTGATTGAAGGCGAAGCAAGTAGCGCATTCCTAAAACTTGTCAGAAACTGGATTGGGGGCAAGGAAGATGAGCGAATTCCCGAGGGTGAGAGTCATAGACAAGTCATCGGACGATTCTGGAAAGCGATGAATACTTTCGTCGATGAATGTCCCGCGGGAGAGGTTCTGGCCGTCAGTCACGGAGGCTTTCTCTCAATGACACTTCCCTTCGTCTGCAGCGGGATTGACCCGGAGCACTTCTTCTCGAGATCAGGTGTCTCGATAGACAACTGTGCAATTACAACGGTGAAAGCATATAGATATGGCAATTCGATTTCTCTGGAGCTTCTAGACTGGGCAAACACGTCTCATATGGAAATGGATTTCGAAAAGGAACCGGTAGAGAATGTCTGGAACTCAGAAGATCTAAGGAAAGATAATTTCAGAAGGAGGATCTAAATGTATAGACTATTCTTGACATTCATAATTGTTCTTCTTGCCGCTTCTTTAAGCGCTTCATTGCCGGAACAGATTCTCGTCAACGGCGGACGCTTTCTCATGGGAACCACATGGAGAGAGGAAGGCGTTGATTATGAGCCGGTTCGACAGATCCATCTGAATTATGATTACTATATTGGGAAGTTCGAAGTTACCTACGACGAGTTCGATACTTTCTGTGAGGAAACCGGAAGAACCATTCCTTACGATTCCGGTTGGGGAAGAGGCTCCAGCCCAGCAATCAACGTGAGTTGGTGGGACGCAATTGCTTACTGCAACTGGTTGAGCCTTAAGGAAGGGCTTCCTAATGCTTACGACTCTGAGGGAAATTTCCTTGATGGAAGGGGCAAGAGAACGACTGATCCCTCCGAAGTTAAGGGCTACAGACTTCCAACAGACGCAGAGTGGGAATTTGCAGCTAGAGGCGGTAACAATAGCAAAGGATATACAAGATCTGGAGGGAACTCGGTTGACTCGGTCGCCTGGTATAAGTCTAACTCCGAAAGCATGACCCATCCGGTAGGAACCAAGGCTCCAAATGAATTGGGAATTTACGATATGTCGGGAAATGTCTGGGAATGGGTTAGTGATTATCATACAGACTACTCTTCGTCAGATGAAACGAATCCCTATGTTTACACCTTCTCAGCTTACAGAGTTAAAAGAGGAGGCAGCTGGATAGACTGTCCCGCTGGTGTGAGCATCGATGTGAGATCGAAAGGTTTGCCGGGTCACACTATTACAAATCTCGGTTTCAGAATCTGTAGAACAGCAAAGTAAAGGCTTCTTCAACAATCTTCATTCCATCATAGAACCGTGTCTGGAATCATCTGGTGTCAAAGCTAACCCAGAACTAAATTGCCTTCTGCAGTAGAAGAGAACGGAAATTGAACAGTAGTACACCTTCATGGGTCCAAACGCCGAAACCAATTTTCACTCCTATTCCTAATTGTTCACCCAAAATAAAACTGCCAAATCCTTCGCTTTGATTTTGTTTTTCAGAAAGAATGTACTATAATCTAGGCACATATGTTCTGAACAAATGATAGGAGAGATGTCATGACGGGAAAACTGATTAGAATGAGCCGGATACTCAGAGAAGACGGAAAAACTGTGATCGTCGCTCTGGATCACGGGCAGTTCCAGGGTCCGATAGAAGGCATCAGAGATATCAGGAGGACATTGAGCAACATAGTTGCTAGCCGGCCCGATGCGATGATTCTAAATCCAGGCGTCATCGAAAAGAACGGAGATTTGCTTGGAGGAAAGGTTTCGATTCTATGCAGAATAACGGGGGCCTCTACTAACTACTCCACAAAGTTTGACTACCACAGAATTACTACTTCCGTCGAACACGCGTTATCAATAGGAGCAGACGGAGTCGTTGTTATGGGATTCATAGGAGGCGATGGTGAAAATGCGTCGCTTGAAATTATCGGAAAAGTGGCAGAAGAATGCAGCAAGCTAGGAATGCCATTGATTACTGAAATGCTTCCGCAGGCCATGGATCACTTCACTGACCCCGAATATATTGCACTCGGAGCCAGGGTCGCCTATGAACTGGGCGCCGATCTGATAAAGGTCTATTACACGGGCTTTGAGTCATTTACGAAGGTTCTGGAATCAGTCCCTGTGCCCGTCGTGATTGCCGGCGGGCCGAAGGGAAAGGATGCCTTTGAAATGGCAAAGGAGGCTCTGGAGCTCGGCGCGATGGGAGTTGCTTACGGCAGAAATGTATTTCAGGCCGATGACCAGACTGAATATGTCGAAAAGCTTTTGAAAACTGTTCACGGCTAGACCGAAATGAGGGGACGTTTATGAAGAAAGCACTCTTGATGGTTTTCTTATTTCTTTTTCTCAGCGCTGTTTTTGCAATTGAGGGCCATGTGTTTGTTGATCTGAACTCAAACCGGATACTCGACCCAGAGGATCAGACCGTTCAGGGTTGCCTTATTTCGAACGGAATTGAGATAGTATCTTCAGACAGTGACGGGTTCTACAACATCTCTGATTCGGATGGCTTCGTATTCTTGATTAAGCCCGACGGTTATGTATGCAGCGAGTGGTATGTTAGAGGAGTCGAAAGTCACGACTTCTTGCTGACGCCGGTTGTGGAGAACGGCGTCTTCGCCGTTGTAAACGATATTCACTACGCGGATGATCCAGACCTCTTCTATGAATCTCTAGGGGACAGAGAGATGGTCGACAACCCAGATGAATACATGACTAAACTAGTTTCGATTCTCGAAACAATAAGTCCCGATTTCATCGTCTGCAACGGTGACATGGGAGCAAGCATCAAGGACATCGACGATGAGACTGCAACCAGATGGGCTACTAAGGTGAAAGACTATCTCACGGTCGGAGACATCCCAGTTTACTACTCAATTGGAAATCATGAGACAAACCGGAGGAAGGCCGATTCGTACGATATTTTTCACAACGTCTACGGACCTAAGTATTATTCTTTCAACAGCTTTGGAACGCACTACATTGTACTCAATACTCATAATGTGCTCGATGGCAGCTTCATCTACGAGATCGACTCAGTGCAGCTCGAATGGCTAAAAAGAGATATAGAATCTGTCCCTCTCAATACCAGAATAATTGTTTTCTCTCATGAACCGATATTCAATCTGGCAAAGACCGACAATTATTATGAAATGATGCAGATCTTTGCAGACGACTGTTCATATCACATCAGCGGCCATAGACATACTATGATAGAGTACTTCGATGCCCCTTTTGTTGAGCTAACCTGCGGCGCCGTTTCTGGAGCTTGGTGGGAAGGTCCTTCCCCAACGGGTGACGAATATGGATTCACGCTTTTTGAAATGAAGAGAAGCGATTTGAATTACAGCTTCGTAACTCTTACAGACGATTATTCCGGGTGGTTCGACATGAGCAGAGAGACTCCCTATTCCGGAGTGGAGTATATCCGATTCTGCACATTTCCTTCAGTATCGGACGATATTGAAGTACTTCTCAATGATCGTGTCTTCGAATGTGATGTTTTGAAGAGAGAGATGAGGTTCTGGAGCGAGTACCATTTCAACGTTAATCTCTCTTCCTTTCCAGATGGCCTAAACGAGATTGTTGTGCGCGTCGGAGACAAAGAATTCAGAAAGAAGCTCTTCGTCAGAAATGCGCCGGTAGATATCAAATCTATGAAAACCAATCCAGAATACTTCGAGGGATCTCTTGTGCTCGTCTCAAATTGTTCCAATACCGGTCAGTGGGGTACAACCTACACATTTAACGATGGTAGCGATACTTTCATGGTTCAAATAACCAATCTGGACATTCCATTTGCCATTTCCAAAGATGAGAAGTACTCTCTCTACGGAATCTTTAGAAACAGCGAGAGAGTGGTCGATCCGATCAAGCTGTTGGTGGCCGAGGGAATTGTTCAGGAAGAATAAGGAGGGGAATACGTATGAAGAAAACCTTACTGGTTGTTCTTGCGGCAATGCTTCTTATTTCGACCGCGGTGATCGCAAATCCCGTACTCAAGATCAGCGGCGTGATCGCACTGAGAAATGAGGAAGGCGTCTGGCAACTCACACTTGACGAGTTCAAAGAACTGCCCCAAACCGAGTTCTTTGTGACCGATCCGTGGATGGGAGACAAGACATATGTTGGAGTGGCTCTCGCCGATCTGTTGAAGTTCGTGGGAGTTCCTTCTGGAACAAAGAATGTTGTTCTGGTATGCTCCGACGAGAAAGAGTTCGCAGTCTCTTACGAGGATGCATTGAAGTTTCCGATAATGCTGACTCACTCAACCAGATCGGGCGAAAACCTTAGGGCTCTTCCTGCGAGCCAGGGTGGCCCCATAAAGCTTGCATATCCGATCAACGACTTCCCGGAGATCACCGACAAGTATCCGTCTGACAACTGGGCATGGTACGTAATCGAAGTTAGGGCTGAGATGTGATTTCGTGATGGGGGAGGCAACTCCCCCGTTATCTGCAATAAGAGGTGGTTCATTTGAAGGCAGCAATCTACAAGGGCATCGGGAAGATCGAAATCGATGATATAAGCAAGCCCGTTATCCAGGCAGACGAAGGTCTTGTGAAGATAGGTATGGTTGGCGTCTGTGGCACGGATATAAAGACATTCAACAAAGGCCATCACATGTTCAAACCGCCTTGCATTCTAGGGCATGAGTTCACCGGAGAGATAGTTGAAAAAGGAGCGTCGGTAGACTACGATTTCGGTGATACCAGCTATGTGATTGCTCCATACATAGAGTGCGGCAAATGTGAAATGTGCCAGAAAGGAGTTCCCGAACTCTGCTCAAAGAAGCATTGGGTCGAAGGAGCATTCACCGAGTATGTGAAAGTGCCATTAGAAATCCTGAAAAGGGCAACTCTGAAGATCCCGGATCATGTCCCCGAGAGTACCGCAACCCTGACAGAACCGCTCGCCTGCGCAATTCATGGCATAGACAAAGCCAGGATAACCCCCGAAGACAGAGTCCTGGTTGTTGGAAGCGGTCCTATGGGATTGCTCCTTGGAAACGCTCTGAAAAACATGAAATGTGAGACATACATTTCCGATATCGATGAGAACAGGCTATCTATGGCTGAGAACTGTGGCCTCAAGACGATAGACTTCAGTGAGTCTGGT
The DNA here is from genome assembly GCF_002435945.1 of Mesotoga sp. UBA6090. Lineage (NCBI taxonomy): Bacteria > Thermotogati > Thermotogota > Thermotogae > Kosmotogales > Kosmotogaceae > Mesotoga > Mesotoga sp. UBA6090. The sequence goes on along the minus strand of NZ_DIXC01000061.1, from coordinate 11,883 downwards.
TTCGAAAGCTTCAAGAACAGTGATCCTCGCTTCGATTCAATTATCCTTGCAAATGACAGAAAGGAACTTGTCGATTCGCTTCTGCCTTTCGTCCATCCAGGCGGAACATTTGAGTTGTTTGGTGGAATGTCGAGAGACGCGGTCCTGGAGATAGATCCTTACTTTATTCACTATAAAGAGATAGACCTCGTCGGCGCTTTTGGTTTCTCCGAGAAGGATTTCAAGAAGGCCTTCGGCTTCATCACCAGTGATCCAGATTCTTTTTCTAAACTGATTTCCAAAGTATGGGACCTCGAGAATATTGTAGAAGCTTTCAAAGACGCTACAGATAAGACCAAAGCCAAGATTGTCGTAAAGGTCTCAAGCTAGGAGGGATTTGAGTGAAGAAGGTATTTGTCATTTCATTGCTTCTAATAATTACCGAGGCGGTCTTCGCCATTACCCTGGACTTTTACTGTCTTGCCTGGCAACCTGCAGCCGTTGACAAGATATACGATCTGGTCGATATATGGAACATGGATAATCCGGATATTCAGGTGAACATTATCTGGGGCACCTGGGAGTCTTCAGACCAGTATCTGCTGACAAGTTTTCAAGGCGGAAACGCGCCGGACGTCTTCCACACTGACGCCGAGAAATTCCGAGAATATGGAATGATGGGATATGCAGCCCCCCTTAACAGTTACGTCACTGACGACATGATTGACGACATCCCGGCCCATATATTCGAAGACTGCTACGATTTCAGTGGCAATCTATACGGGATCCCCTGGTGTCAGGAAACACAGGTAATCTTCTACAACAAGGACATATTCGAAGAAAACGGAATTAGATTACCTCTCGACAGAATGATTTCGTGGGAACAGCTGCTCGATATTGCTCAAAGCGTTACAAAGAAAGATGAAAACGGGAAAGTAATAACCTGGGGAATCCTTGCTCCACTAATGGAGAGGTTTCACTGGACGTTGATCGCTCAGAAAAACGGAACGGTACTCACGAAGGACAGCAATCATAAATGGAAGGTCGAGATCAATGATGGAGCAAGAGAAGCAATACAGTTCTACCTTTCACTGATAACTGAACACCAAGTGATGCCTAGAGACGTTATAAGTATAGATTATACTTCCCTCATGCAGGGATTCATAAACGGGAAGTACGCAATGGTTACCTTCGGTTGCTGGAATAGACGCTTTTTGCTTCAGAACAAAGGCTTTGACTGGGGTATGCTTCTTGTCAAGAACGGTGACAACAGGATCAATGCGTCCGACCCCCAGGCTTTTGGCATCTCGAAGCTGTCCAAGCACAAGGATGAGGCCTTTGCCTTCATAGAGTTCATGACAAATACTGAAAACTCCGCAGAGATAAGCTACAGTGATTATCTCTTTCCTGTCAGAGAGTCATCTCTAGAGGATCCGAGATTCAGCTCTCCGGAAAATGAATGGGACATCGCAAAAGCCTGGCTCCAATACTCAGACAACGTTAAGCCTGGAATGCCCGGATTTTATACTTTCGAATGGAAAGTGTTCGTTCCAAATCTAGAAAAGGTCATCCTCGGTAGCATGACTTTGGATGCCGCGCTGAAGGATACAGTTACTGAGGGAAACAAAATGCTGAAGAAACTCGGGCTTCAATGATTTGTTGCAACTGAAGGAAACTGAAAGGAATACCCTGGAGAAGCTGGAAAGACTTTTTGATCTTGGTTTTTTGAGACGTTCCTTTCATGATTTTTACATTAGTTAGAGTGTATTCGCCAGTATACGGTAATACTGGCAATCGATGAGATACATACTACCGATTCACTCGGTAACTACCGGGAGTGATGACATATAAGAAAGAGCGAAACTGCGAAAGCACTGCCATATATACTGCCAGTATTGATAGTAGTAGCGCTAATAAGCGTATACCCATTTGTCAACGGGATATACAACAGCTTCTTCTCCGATGCTGTCTTCGGAGGAGGAAGGTACTTCTCCGGCCTTGAGAATTTCAGAGACCTGATGTCAGACAACCTTTTTTGGACCGGCCTTAAGAACAACCTTATATGGTCTGCCGCCTGTGTTGGGTTTGAACTTGTTCTAGGTATGTTAATAGCTCTGCTGCTCAACCTGCCATACATAAAGCTAAGAGGTCTGTACAGAGCGCTGATCCTTCTACCTTGGGCAACAACCCCGGTTGTTGCGGCACTTATTTGGAGATACATCTTCGGAGTTATGGGACCTATGAATTCCTTTCTGAATGCGGTGGGCTTTGCAAATCCTCCAAACTGGCTGATAACTCCGGGATATTCTCTCTTCGCCTGTATAGTCGCAAACATATGGATAGGCCTACCGTTCGTTATTGTAACTCTTTTGGCGGGATTGCAGTCCCTACCTTCTGATGTATACGAGGCTGCCGAGATAGATGGTGCCGGAGTATTCAAGAGGTTCTTCCATCTGACTCTGCCTTTGATGAAGAGCCTGATCCTGATTCTTGTTACTCTGAACACTATCTGGACGTTCAATATGTTCGACATAGTCTACTCTATGACCAACGGCGGACCGGGGAACTCTTCAATGCTACTGTCGCTGTATTCTTATCAAAATGCTTTCGCCTACTTTCAGCAAGGATACGCCTCTGCGATCGGCGTCATTTGTTTGCTTATACTCCTTCTACCTGTGGCTTTCTATATAAGGGAGGTAAGAAATGAGGCCTAAAAGAAGCGTAGTAATAACGATGAACATCGTAGCGTTTTTGGTGGTTCTGTTGATCCTCTCTCCTCTCTTGATGCTAGTACTAAACTCTTTCAGAGAGACTATGGATATTTATCAGAATCCTCTAAAGCTTCCGGAGAAATTCTATCTGGGTAACTACACGAAGATCTTCCAGAGCACCAGTTTCGGCAGGAACTTCGCAAACAGCATGACGGTTACGCTAGTCACCGTTCTACTCTGCATAGTTATCACTACACTGGCAGGGTATGCAATGTCCAGATTTAATTTCAAGGGCAAGAACCCTTTGATACTATGGCTTCTGGCTTCCCAGGCTTTCCCGGGAATTTTAATGATTATCGGTCTCTTTTCTCTCCTGAACAGATATTCCCTTCAGAACAACCCCCTGGGCCTGATTATTCTATACACTACCTTTACTATCCCGTTCTGCAGCTGGTTGCTAAAGGGGTACTTCGATGAAATTCCCCAGGCGCTTGAAGAAGCTGCAATGATAGATGGCTGTAATCGATTTCAGGCAATGAGAAAGATAATTGTGCCAATGGCAGTTCCGGGGATAGTTGCTGTCGGAACGTTTGCGTTTCTTCTCTCTTGGAACGAATTCTTTTTCGCGCTTGTGATAATGAGAGAGAATGCGAATTATACCCTTCCCGTTTTCCTTTCAAGATTTGTTGGAACCGGAGGTGCCGTTGAATGGGGTGCACTTTCGGCAGGTGCTCTCATCACTGCTCTTCCTCCTATCCTTCTATTTCTTCTCTCGCAGAAGTATTTGATCGGAGGCCTTACGAGAGGTGCCATCAAATGAGAATCGCTGTTATCGGAGCCGCCTCGATCGACAAGTACTTGATTCTCGATTCATTTCCAGAAAGAGATTCTATGGTATTTACAAGAAGCACACATGATTTCATCGGAGGCTCTGGAGCAAACATAGCTTTGAATCTCTCGCGTTGCGCTGAAACGGATTTCTACTTTGGAACGGGAAATGATTTAGCTTCGGAGTGGATTCTAAAGAGACTCTCTTTGTCAAGCATGAATCTTAGCTACGCTGTAGAGAATGGGGCTGGTGCTGAAACAATAGTTATGCTAGATTCTAGAGGAGAGAGAAGAATCATATCACTCGGGGGTAATGCACTATTTCGAGGTGTGATCGACGACAAGAGATACAATGCGATTTGCGTGGCGGATAGTTTCAAAGAAGTGGCGCTCGATGCATTCCGAAAGACAGGTGAATCTCTGAAGGTCTATGTACCTGGTGGTTGTGGTCTGTATTTTGGAGTCGATACCGTTGTTGAGGTAGCTTGTTTATCGGATTTCACCATCTTGTCTGAAGGTGAAGCAGAGAACCTTCAGACAAGGATCAGTGAGATCTCTTCGAATATTGTAATAACCAGAGGATCCGCTTCAACGATCTGGATAGACAGAAACAAGAACCGCCGCTACTTCGAGGTTGAAGGAATCGCTGAAGAAATCTTGGATACTACGGGAGCCGGTGACGCTTTTGCCGCAGGATTCATTGAGAAGTTCACGAAGTGCGGTGATCCAGTCCAGAGCATCTACCACGGCCACAAAAAGGCGGCAGAAGCGATTTCTGTTTTTGGACCCAACCTCGTGGAAGGGAGGAAAGATCTAGGATGAAAGGGCTAATGGCCGATAGAGATACAATGATGAAAGTGTGCAAACTCTACTATCTTGAAGACAAGACACAGAGCGAAATTGCCAGATTAGTTGGAATATCCAGGCCCCAGGTCAGCAGGTTGCTCACAAAAGCCAAGAGCGAGGGAGTCGTCAGGATAGAGATTGATTCGGGAAAAGTGGAGAATCTCGAAGAGATTTCAATAGAGATGAAAGAGAGATTCGGACTAAAGAACGCCATCGTTGCAGACGAAGCAGCGGATGGAGAAACCATCACTTCAATTGCGATGTCTGCTGCGAAATTTCTTCCGGAATACGTGAAAGACGGAGAGCTAGTAGGTATCTCATGGGGCCGAACGCTGTACGAGACAGTTGAAAGAGTCCTGTTCAACGGAGAGCTTCCAAACACAACATTCATACCTCTAATCGGCGGTGTCGGCCAGTTGCGTCACGAGTATCAAATGAATTCAATTGTTGAGAAGATTGCGAATTCCTTTCACAGTAACCGTTACTATCTCTTCGCTCCAGCCTTCATAGAAAACGCGAAGACTCTAAACATGATGCTCGAAGACAGTTCTATAAGATTCATGTCGGAGATGTGGAAGAGGTTGGATCTGGCCATTGTTGGGATAGGGGAACCCATATCTCTGTCCAACGCCTTCAAGAACATATACGATAAGGAGTTCCTTGCCAACCTTATGAAACACGCGGCGGTTGGCGACATAGCGGCGAGATTTTTCAACGCGGACGGAGAGCCTTGCGTTTCCGGAAATGAGAATATTCTGGGGATATCTCTTGAGGAGCTGAAGGAAGTACCCGAGGTTATTGGGATTGCAGGTGGCAAGGAGAAGGCTCAGGCAATACATGCTTCAATAAAAGCCGGATACATCAATTCAATCGTAACGGACAGGAGTACGGCTCTTCAAATACTCCGAATGCAGGGGTAATATGAGAATAGGATTAGTTTACAATCCAAACTCTGGCAAGCTAGAGAAAGACGTTGATCTCACGAAGGCTCTCGCAGCGAAGCTTGAAGGATTGCATCTGTACTGCACCGAATCTAGCCATCTTCACCTAAGGGAGTATTTCGATCTGGAAGTAACCGGGTCAGAACGAATACACAATGACTACAGAGATACCGTAAACGCCGGGAAAGCCCTTTCGGAAATGAATCTGGTGATATCGATCGGAGGAGATGGAACTGCATCAGATGTTGTCGCCGGCATGCGTCAGACTGGAAGGCTTGCGCCAGTTGCGGGTGTGGCTTTAGGAACAGCCAATTGCGGACCACTAATTGCCTTCAGATCAGTCACGGATATACTTGACTTTGACTTCCTGAATATAAGGCCAAAATGGGTAACTGGACTAGACGTATTCGAAGAGGAATACATAAGTTCGGCATTCAACGATGTTGTCATTTCCGAAACTCTCATTTCGACAGTAGAAGGAGAGGCCTGCACTATCGATGCCTCAGACTTCTTCTACAGAAACAAGAGAACGCCTCGAGAACCCACATCAATTGCTTCAGCCGCAAGCAGATTGGAGATCAACGGAGAGGAGGTTTCGCCTCATTTTCGTACATCACAAATCATTATCTCTCCATTTTCCAAAGACACTAAGGGATTGTTTGCCTATAAGGCAGTAAGCGGCCTCCTTTGCTGGCTGCCTTACTCGAGCTGTAGCTCGGCAATGATTGTCTCTTCCAGACCGATAATAACTATGGTTGAACAGGGTGAAACGGTTACTGCGGAGCTCAAACAGTTCATCCTAGCTAACAAGGATACAGTGAGGTTATCCGGCTTCAAAGCTTTCTGCGTGATCGATGGGAATCCAAGGGTGGATCTTTCAGCGTTCAAGGGAATCGAAGTAAAAACAAATGAACGGGCTGGACTTTGTGTAGAAAGACGTGATACAAAATGAACAGGATTTTCAGGGCACTTGAAGCATTCGCAGTTGGCGATGCGATGGGAATGGTAACGGAATTCATGACCCGCCGGCAAATCTCTAGCAGATTCAGGTTCGTAAGTGATCTGCTGGAACCAAACCAATCGCTCATCCACAGAAACCTTGTAAGAGGCCAGATAACAGACGATACGGAGCAGGTGCTTTATTTGATAAAGCTCTACAGTAAGAAAAGAAACTTCTCACAGGAAACGGTCAAGGAAGCTCTTTGTAGATGGGCCGACGAGTGTGACCCTGTAGGAAAGGGCTACATAGGGCCAAGTACTAAGAGAGCTATCGAAGCCTTCAAGAACAAAGAGGACTTCGAGAGTTTAGGCACTACCAGCGGGGCTCCAATGAGAGTGCTTGCTCCAGTCTTATGCAGCCTCAACAAAAGTGAAAAACATCTAATTGAAGTAATAAGAGATTGCACGGTCCCTACTCATAACACGAATCTTGCTCTTGAAGCTTCCCTGGCAGTCGGATTCGCCTACTACTATGCAGCAAATGGGCTGGGTCCCAACGGGATTATCGAGGCTGCTATCAGAGGCTCGAGATTGTCTGAAAGACTCTCCTGCGCCGAATTCGTGGGACCTTCAGTCGGGGAAAGACTATCTGTGATCAGAGATCACATCGGCGGCGAATTGCCTGACCATTTTCTCGACAGAATCTACTATCTGTATGGCACGACTATGGAGGCTGTAGACGTAGCAGTTGCAGCGATTGCCATCGGCCTTTTCTGCAGAGATGATGTGTGGCAAGCAATAAGAATGGGTGCCTCGATCGGCGGGGACACCGATACCATTGCAGCAATAGCAGGCGCACTGTCTTCTCTCCAGGGCGAAACTAACAATATCCCTCACTTCATAACTCAGAGAGTATTGAAGGCAAACGAAAGTCTTGATCTGGAGAAGTATGTGAGATACGTAGAGGAGACTAGTGATATAGATGATTAAGCTATTGTCTGGAAGTGCCTCTGTGGGGATCATCTACGGAATCTTCAATTTCGTTCTGATACCGTATCTCAATGGCAAGTTTCACTCAACTGCTCTGGCTGGCAACCTCGTTTCATCCGGAATGATTATAACGATCTTCACTGGAATGCTGATCGGCTATCTTGGTGACCGAAGCAGGAAATATTTGTTCTTCATTAAAGGTCTCTTCATCATCGCAATTGCCAGCATGTTCATGCTTAGTACAGGCAATGAAATCTTGTTGGGCATTGCGGCCGTTGTTTTCACCATGTCGATATTCAGTCTTCTTACTCCATACTCTGCCCTTGTCAGCAACGTAAGCAAGCCCGGCAGAAAGGACAGAAACTATGGATTTATGATGGGTGTTATGAACATTGCGACCTTTCTCTGTTCCCTGTTCATTGGAGTCGCCCTTTCAAGAAGCGAAGAGACCGCATTTGTGATTTTCTCGATCGCCGCAGCTGTCCTAGTCATTCCGATTTTCTTCTTTCGTTCTGGTTCTCAAGTAGGCGATGCCGCTGTAGGTATTAGAGAAGAAGACTTGAGATTCAAAATTGACAGAAAGATAGTCTTTGTGATGATCTCTCAGTTTGGCTTATGGTTTTCCATGGGTGGGATACTTCCTTACTTGACCTCTTTCATCAGCAGTGATATTGGTGTGTCTCTTGGCACTGCATCGTCGATAATGGGAATATCAACTCTTGTGAGTGGCGTGACTTCTCTTATGACTGGCACTCTGAGCAAAATGCTAGGACAGAAAAGGCTGCACATTACAGCTCTTTCGATCCTAGCCTGCGTTTTCTTGTTCGTAAGTGTCTTCTACTCTGGATTCTTAAATCTAGGCCCACTTCTGATGCTGATCGTGTTGATTCTCTTTAGCTTTGCTTTGGGAATCGTTCTCGCCCTAAACGTGACAATAGTCTCAGATACGGTTTCCCTTGCAAATCAGGGAAAGATCTTCGGCCTAAATAACATAGTAATGGTGCTCTCTCAATCACTTGCCTTAAGTCTTATAGGTTCTTTGATAGCCATGAGCGGCTACAATCTGGCATTTGTTCTTGTCGCAGGAGGCTTTGCGGCTGCAATCGTGTTCTTTGTTATAAGCACGCTTAGCCATCGAAAACCAGTGTATGAGCATACTACGAGCAAGACATAGAAACAGACCCAGCGATAAAACTAAACTAATCGGCCTGGAGGATATTCACTACGTACTACTTCGCATCGACTTCAACTCTTTGTGAAGACGTTCGCATCTTTCGTACCAGAGCATTCTGTAATCCTCGTGGAGAATTATTCTGCAAACAAAGTCATAAGGTTGAAAATCTTTTACTCTAGGCACCAATTCATACATTCCTTATTTAGCTCAAGGTCCTGCTTCTCATCTGTTATCTAGACGAGCACTGAATCCTGACCTTCGATGATTGCCGCAACGGCTCTTGTATGCCCGTCGGTTATAGCAAGTCTTTCATCAAGATCAATGACCGGAATCGAAACACTCTTCACTCTGAATAGCTCTGAGTTTGGTAAACGATATATAAGGCTGACTGGGCTGCAAACCTCTGCTCTCCGGTTTCGTTGGAATAGATGTACTCGGTTTAGATTTACGATACGATTTTGGTCCGCTTTCGGTAGGAGTAGCAACTCCATTTCTCATGTTTACTCTTTCAGAGGACACTGGAGTGAAACCAACCTTCATTATTCCGGGAATAGCGTGGTATGGCTACATTGGGCTGAGACTTAATCTAGGTGCTTTTTACTTTAGAGGAGACATCGGCCATACTCTCGCCTTTGGGGAACAGGTGAAACTCGGCTTCTCACCAATCAGACAGGGAGTGGGAATGAACTTCAGTCCGAATTACTACACTGAATTGAACGCAGATGCCGTACTTCAGAACTTCAATGAGACTGTCGGGAAGATCTTTGACTTCAAGATAGGATACAGATTCTAAAAGCTGAAGAGGTGTCTAGATTGAAGAGATCTTTAGCAACCGCCATTTTGGTAACTGTGCTGGCAATCTCTTGTCTTTCGAGAAATCCAGCTGTTGAAACGTACAGAAATCTTTTCCACTCGGCCACTTATCTGGATATAGAGAGCTTCGGTCAAAATCTGACAACAGATAAGATCAATATATCAAGAAATGAGAAGCGAATGCTCCTAGATGGGGACATTCTCATATACCTGACAGATGAAGGCAGACTTGGAAAGATGCTAATACTTCAGCTCGACAGAGACGAAGACGGCTTTATGTATTTTGACTTTGTTACCTATGACCGGGAAGGCAAGATATCGATCGAAAAGCGAAATGTGAAGCTTCAGGCTTTATTCATTTATGATTTCGATAAAGGAATAATTCCCGAGAAGATCGAGGGAGTCGAGATAAGGTGGCACAGCATAGATGATTTGGAAATGTATCTCGTTCCCTGGACTCCTACGAAGCTCGGGGAATATCAAGTGGCAAAGATGAATTGAGAGGACAAGACAATTCTCAAAAGAAGTATTTTTGGCAGATTAAAAGAATCTTTTAGAACTGAAGCTGTACAAGAAATGTGGGAACTATCTTCAGGCTAGTATCGACAAAAAACTCCCCAGGCAAATTAACGGGAAACCCCAGTTCTGCACCGATAAGAAGCCTTCCGAAATCAGTGGAAAATCCGTAGCTTGCACCTGCGCGTGCAAGAAGGAGGCCTTCCATTTCACCAAGGTGAAAAAGGATTTCGGCCCCACCGTGAACTCTCCATGAGGCAAGGTCTTTGTATAGATAAAGTCCCGGCACCAACACGATCGAATCCTTGTCGAAGATGACTCCCGTCTTCACCTGAAATCCGAGAAGCCAAGTATCGAAGTTCACCGCAGCAAAGGGTTCAAAATGACCGTGAATCTTAACTCCGACACCGAAACCAATTCCAATGGCAGATACTGAAATAACAAGTACCAAAGCAAGACAGATAAACCTCATGAAAGCATACACCTCCTCGAATACTCCAATTCTACCTCAAATCGAACCATCATTTTTTGGATGCAGACCAAAGACTGTAGTCGCAAGCTAGTTGAATTAATGGACACCCTCAGGAGTGATAGAACTGGATTGTTAGTACCTATTCTTTCATCTACTCTCCATTACACTCAGAAGTGACGCTTCCAACTGTTTTCATGAAGGGTTTGAGGAGGCAAGGATGGCAAGAGTTTTGATTAACGGCGGCGGGATCGTTGGACTGGCCGCTGGGTGTTTTGCCAGAATGAAGGGATTCGACCCGGTAATACTTGAAAAGTCAAGCAGCCCTGGAGGTCTATGCACCTCATGGGATAGAGGCGGATATGTTTCGATGGCTGTATTCGTCGTCTTGCATGGCTTAAGCCAGGCACTCCACTTTACAATATGTGGAAGGACATGGGAGCGATGCCTTCGGATGTCTACTTTCCCGAGGAACTGGTGAAGGCGATAAACCAGGAGGCAATGAATTCACAGTATTTTGTGATCTTGAAAAGCATGAAAATGAAATGAAGAGAATCTCCCCCTGAAGACTCTATGCTTATAGAAGATTGCATAAATGCGATACGCAGGCTTTCGAACATTGACCTGATGGAGGTAGGCTTCTGGGGATTTAGAGACTGGTTGAGGAATCTCTTCACATTGATAAAGAACAGAAAGGTCTCGAAATACTCCATGATTTCATTCGCACAGAGGTTCAAGAGTCCAACCTCGAGAGCATTCTTTCCGGTAATCCAATATGGATGGGCAAGCATTCCACTCACCCTAAATCTGGGGAGATGGCCGGATCGGCGGGAAAAAATATCGCAGATACCTCGCGGGGGGTCGGCTGAATTTATTAACTCGGTTTTGGACAGATATAAATCACTTGGAGGCGAGATTCTTTCCAAAACAGCTGTGGAGAAAGTCATGAAAGATAGTGGAAGGGCTGTCGGAGTGAGGCATGAAAATGGTTAGGAGATCTCCGCTGACTATGTAGTTCAGACGCTTATGGCTACGATACATTCAAGAAACCTATAGATGACAGACACCTCATCGATCGTCTACGCTCAATGTATTCAAAGTATTCAAAGCCCGTAGACAGAATGATGATGGCTCTGCATGTATCTTTTGGCATTAACATGGACCTGTCACTCTTGCCGAATGCAATGTCCCTCTTTCTAGATGAACCAACTGAGATTGCAGCTGATAACTGCTCTATAGTCAACGTTATTAACTACAGCTACGACAAGAAATTGTCGCCGGAAGGGAAGACCAGTCTGAAAGTGATGTATGATACCTACTATTCTTACTGGGAAGAGCTTTCGAAGGATCAAAAGAAATATGAGGAAGAGAAAGAGAAGATCGCCAGCAGAACAATCGAGGCAATTGAAGGATTTATCCCAGGTATAAGAGCATTGAAGTGACCGATGTGGCAACACCTGTTAGCACACAGAGATTCACGTCGAACGCTCGAGGATATGGAAGTAAGGAGGACTTCCGATTTAGAGATACCCTAAAAGGGTTTCTTAACAAACCGATGACCCTGAAGACTCTAAAGAACTTCTTTGTGATAGGGCACTCTATTGGTGGAACAAATCTCTACGGCTGTGCGGCGATGGGCAGGAATACCGTTAAGACTCAACTTTGACAGCATGAAAT